>JAVKHY010000015.1 GCA_031459765.1 Armatimonadota bacterium
AGGCAGCTACCTGGCCGGCCTGTACGGGGGCCTGATGCTCAAGAAGAAAAACATCCCGGGGATGACCGGGACGAAGATCGGCGTGGTGGGCGGGCTGGACATCCCGGTGATCAACGACTTCATCGTGGGCTACAAGCAGGGGGCGAAGGCCGCCGGGCTGGATCCGAACCGCGACGTCCTCGTCCAGTACGCGGGCGCCTTCAACGATCCGGCCAAGGGGAAGGAGATCACCAAGGCGATGTACCGCCAGGGCGCGGCCATCGTCTTCAACGTCGCGGGCGGCACCGGCGTGGGCATCCTGGAGGCCGCGGCGGAGGACGGGCGCTGGGCGATCGGCGTGGACAGCGACCAGTACGAGATCTTCAAGGCGCAGAAACCGGCCATCGCCAACCGCATCCTCACCTCGATGCTGAAGAACGTGGACAACTCGCTGCACCGCGCCCTGCGCCTGGCCCGCGAAGGGAAGGTGCCCTGGGGCAAGGCGGAGGCGCTGGGCATCGCCGAGGGCGGGGTCGGGCTGGCCCGCAACGAGAACTTCAAGAAGTGGACGCCGGCCGACGTCGTGGCCGCCATCGACCAGGCGCAGCGGGACATCCTCAGCGGGAAGATCAAGGTCGAGACGGTGTTCAAGTAGTCCGCCCGTGCGGACCGGGGAGGCCCGACGGCCTCTCCGGTCCGGGCCCGGGAGGCACCGCGGCCGCGTTGACATCTGTATCGATTCTGCATCAAAATGCAGACATGAGAACAACGCTGAATGTTGATGAGGAACTGTTGCGCCGCGCGGCCAGGCTGACGGGGGTCACCCAGAAGACGGCCCTGATCCACATGGGTCTGCGGGCATTGATCGCGCGGGAGAGCGCCCGCCGGCTGGCGGGCCTGGGCGGCACGGCCCCCCGCCTGCGGCCGATCCCGCGGCGACGACCGGTTAAAATCTCGTGATCCTGGTGGATACCTCCGTGTGGGTTGACCACCTGCGTCGTGGGTCAGCCGAGCTGGGGCGCCTGCTCGAGGAGGGGGAGGTGGTCACCCACCCTTTCGTCATTGGGGAGTTGGCCTGTGGCGCCGTCCCTCACCGCAGGGAATTCCTGACGCTGCTGAGCGCGTTGCCGTCGGCCACAGTTGCCGAACACGATGAGGTGTTGCAGTTCGTCGAACGCCACCGCCTGTACGGACGGGGTTTAGGATGGATCGACGTGCACCTGCTGGCCTCGGCCCGCCTCTCCGCCGCCGCGCTCTGGACGCTCGACCGACCCCTGCAGCAGGCGGCGGCGGCTCTGCGGCTGGCGCCCTGAGCGACCGCACCAGGAGAACTCCGCTTCCCGTCCGAACCCGGTGAATGTCGTGGACGCGCTGGTGGAGATGCGCGGCATCACCAAGGTCTACCCCAACGGGGTGGTGGCCAACGACCGGGTGGACTTCGCCGTCCGGGCCGGCGAGATCCACGGCCTGGTGGGCGAGAACGGGGCCGGCAAGACCACCCTGATGAAGCTGCTCTACGGCCTGGAGCAGCCCACCGACGGTGAGATCCGCCTGCGGGGCCGGCCGGTCGCGATCCGCAACCCGCACGCGGCCATCGCCCTCGGGATCGGCATGGTGCACCAGAACTTCATGCTGGTCCCGAACTTCACCGTCGCCGAGAACATCGTGCTCGGGCTGGAACCGCAGCGCCGGGGGCTGGTCGACCGCCGGCGGGCCCTGGCCGTGGCGGAGGACCTGGCCCGGCGCTACGGCCTGCAGGTCACCGCCGGGGCGCGCATCGATGAGATCCCTGTGGGAATGCGCCAGCGCGTGGAGATCCTCAAAGCACTGTACCGCGGCGCGGAGATCCTGATCCTGGACGAACCCACCGCCGTCCTCACGCCGCAGGAGACGGCGGATCTGTTCAGGGCGGTGCGCAGCCTGGTGGCGCAGGGCAAGACCGTCATCTTCATCTCCCACAAGCTGCGCGAGATGAAGGCCGTGGCCGACCGGGTCACCGTGATGCGCGACGGCAGGGTGATGGGCACGCTGCCCGTGGCCGAGGCCACAGAAGAGACGCTGGCCCAGATGATGGTCGGCCGCCGGGTGCTGCTGCAGGTGGCCAGACCGCCGGGGAAGCCGGGCCCGGTCGTCCTGGCGGTGCGCGACCTGGAGTACGTCACAGAGACGGGCCACCGGGCCCTGCGGGGCGTGTCCTTCGCCGTGCGCGCCGGCGAGATCTTCGGCATCGCCGGCGTGGAGGGCAACGGGCAGACCGAACTGGTAGAAATCCTCACCGGACTGCGGACCGCCAGCGGCGGGACCGTCTTCCTCGACGGGCAGGTCGTCGTCAACCGGTCGCCGCGCCGCGTGCGCCAGGCCGGGATGAGCCACGTTCCGGAGGACCGCCTGCGCAACGGCGTCGCCCCTCCGGCCAGCATTGCCGAGAACCTCATCGTGGACCGGTACTTCGCCCCGCCCTTCACCCGATACCGCTGGTACATGGACTCCGCCGCGGTGAAGCGGACGGCGGAGCAGCTGATGGCGGAGTTCGACATCCGGGCGCCGGACGGCGCGGTCCCGGTGCGGGCGCTGTCCGGCGGCAACATGCAGAAGGTCGTCCTGGCCCGGGAGCTGTCGCGCCGGCCGAAGGTGCTGGTCGCGGCGCAGCCGACGCGCGGGATCGACATCGGGGCGACGGAGTTCGCCCACCGGCAGCTGGTGCGCATCCGCGACGGGGGGGCCGCGGTGCTGCTGGTCTCCGCGGACCTGAGCGAGGTGATGGCCCTCTCCGACCGGCTGGCCGTGATGCACAACGGGGAGATCGCGGCGGTCTTCGACGAGCCGGGCGGGCTGACCGAAGAAGAGGTGGGGCTCTACATGCTGGGCCTGAAAAAGCAGGACCAAAGCACAGCACCCGGCCCCCAGGCCGCGCGATGAACGGGCTGGAAGCGGCGGCCCCCGCCGCGGGGAGAGCGGCCGAACAGGCGCGGTTCCGGCGGGAGCGCCGGCGGGCGGCGCTGGCCCAGCTCGTCCGCACCGTCGGCACCGTCGTCATCGCCCTGGTGTTTGGCTTCGTCATCACGCTCTTTGTCAGCGACCGACCGGTCCAGGCCTATCTCGCGCTGCTCACCGGACCGGTGAGCAGCGCGGCGCGGGTCGGCACCTGGATCGAGGACGCCACGACGCTGACGATGCTGGGGCTCTCCATCGCCGTCGTCTTCCGCGCCCAGCAGTTCAGCCTGCTGGCCGAAGGACAGCTCTACCTGGGGGCACTGGCGGCCGGGATCATCGCCCTCAAGGTGCCGGCGCCGGCGCCCCTCCACCTGGCGATCGCCGTGCTCGGTGCGGCCGCGGCGGCCTTCGCCTTCGGCCTGATCCCCGGAGCGCTCAAAGCCTATTACGGGGCGAACGAGATTGTCTCCACCCTGATGTTGAACGTGGTCGCGGTGCGGACCTACGATCTGCTGCTGACCTACTGGCTGAAGCCGCCGGGCGCGGGGTACACCTGGTCCGATCCCTTCCCGCCGTCGGCCGTCTTCACCCGCTTCCTCGAGGGCTCACGGATCAACACGGCGCTCTTCGTCGCCGCGGCGCTGGTCGTCCTGACCTGGTTCCTGGTCTACAAGACGCCGCTGGGGTACGAGCTCCGCATGGTGGGCGCCAACCTGGAATTCGCGCGCTACGGCGGGATCGACGTGCGGCGCACGATCATGCTCTCCATGGCCCTGGCCGGCATTCCGGCGGGACTGGCCGGGGCGCATCTGGCCATGGGCGTCCACCAGCGTCTCCTGCTGAACATCTCGCTGGGGCTGGCCTTCGAGGGGATCGTCGTGGCCCTGATGGCGGGCAACCACCCCCTCCTCGTGCCCCTGGCCGCGCTGCTGTACTCCTACCTGCGCATCGGGGGCGACATCATGGAACGCACCGCGGCCGTGGGGTCGGACATCGTCCGGGTGATCCAGGCCACGATTATCCTCTTCATCACGGCGGAGCTGCTGGTCGGGGTCAGCCGCCGGCGCCAGGCGCGGAGGACGGCCGATGCCGCCGGGTGAGGTCCTCGCCGGCATCTTCTCCGTGACCTTCGCCGCCGGCGTGCTGCGCGTGACCACGCCGATCCTGCTGCCGGCCCTGGGCGGGCTGCTCTCGGACCTGGCCGGCGTCATCAACATCGCCCTGGAGGGCACCATGCTGCTGGCGGCGTTCACGGGCGTGGCGGTGAGCGCCTACACCCACAGCGCGTGGCTCGGGCTGCTGGCCGCCCTGGCCGCGGCCGCCCTGTTCTCCCTGATCCTGGCCTTCGTCCACCTGGACCTGCGCGCCGACCTGATTCTGGCCGGCATCGCCATGAACTTCCTGGCCGGCGGCGGGACGGTCTTCGTCATGTACAGCCTGACCGGGGACAAGGGCACCTCCTCGGAGCTGGCCAGCCTGACGATGCCCTACGTGCACATCCCGATCCTGAAGAGCATCCCGGTGCTCGGGCCCATCCTCAGCGGCCAGAACCTCCTCGTCTACGTCGCCTTCGTCATGGTCCTGCTGGTCTGGTGGTTCCTGTTCCGGACGGTGCGGGGAACCCATCTGCGCGCGGTGGGAGCCAACCCCGACGCCGCGGCCACGGCGGGCATCGACGTGCGGAAGACCCGCTACACGGCCCTCGTCCTGAGCGGGCTGCTGGCGGGGCTGGGCGGGGTGCACATGAGCATGGGCTATTTGCAGTTGTTTCAGCGGGACATGACGGCCGGCCGCGGCTTCATCGCCCTGGCCGCGGTCTTTCTCGGGGCCCGACACCCGGTGGGGACGATGCTGGCCGCGCTGCTCTTCGGCACCGCCGATGCGCTGGCCAACCAGCTGGGCACGCTGCGCATCCCGCCGCAGTATGTGCAGGTCATCCCCTATGTCGTCACCGTCGCCGCGCTCGCCGTGCACGCCGCGGCCCAGCGACGGGCGGCGGCGCGACGGCAGCACCGCCTCCGGGTCCGGCCCGCCGCCGCGGAGTGACGGCGGTGGGCGGCGCCTCCCTGCTGATTCGCAACGTCACCGTCGTCGATCCCCGGGGCACCGGGACGACGATCCTGCCCGGTCAGGACATCCTGATCGAAGGTCCGCGCATCATCCGTATCGCCGCCGCGGAGGGACCGCCATCGGCCGACCGGCCGGGAGTTCCACCGAGGCCCGAGCCGCGGCCCGAAGCCGGCCTCCGGGTGATCGACGGCACCGGCATGGTCGCCCTGCCCGGGCTGATCAACACCCACGCCCATGCGGCGATGGTGCTCTTCCGGGGCGCGGCCGAGGACGTTACGGTAGAGCGGTGGTTCAACGAGATCATCTGGCCGATGGAGAGCAACCTGACGCCCGACGACGTTTACTGGGGAACGCTGCTGGCCGCGGCCGAGATGATCGAAAGCGGCGTCACCACCGTCGCCGACCACTACTTTCTGATGGACCAGGTGGCCGCAGCCCTCCTGCACAGCGGCCTGCGGGCGCACCTGGCGCCCACGCTGTTCGGCCGCGATCTTCATGCCGAGCTGGACGACAGCGCCAGGATCATCGCCCGCTACCAGGGGGCGGGGGACGGCCGGATCCGGATGTGGCTCGGCCCGCACTCGCCCTACCTGTGCCCGCCCGACTACCTTCGCGCGGTCGCCGCGGAGGCGAAGCGCGCCGGACTGGGCGTGCACCTCCACGTCTCGGAGACGGCGGAGCAGGTGCGGGCCAGCCTCGCCGCCCACGGCCGCACGCCGCCGGCGCACCTGGCCGCGCTCGGCCTGATGGACGTCCCCGTGCTGGCCGCCCACGCCGCGCACGCCACGGAGGCCGACATCGCGCTCTTCGCCGCCCACGGAGTCGGTGTGGCCCACTGTCCCAAGACCTTCCTGAAGCTGGCCGCGGGGATTGCGCCGGTGGCGGCGATGCGCCGGGCCGGCGTGGCGGTCGGCCTGGGCTCGGACGGGGCGGCCAGCAACAACACCCTGGACCTCTTCGAGCAGATGCGCCTGGCCGCGATGCTGCAGAAGCACGAGCGAAGGGATCCGACGATTTTGACCCTCGACGACGCCCTGGCCATGGCCACGGTGGAGGGAGCCCGGGTGCTGCGCCAGGAGCACGAGCTGGGGCGTCTCGCCCCCGGGTATCTCGCGGACATCATCCTGATCCGGTTGGAGGGCGTCCACCTGCAGCCGGTGCACGACATCCGGGCGGCGCTGGTCTACGCCGCCCGCCCCGGCGACGTGGACACCGTGGTCGTGCACGGCCGGGTGCTGATGGAAGGACGCCGGCTGCAGACGATTGACAAGGCGCAGGTCATCAAGGACATCGCCGCCCGGACCGGCCGGTTGCTTGAGACGAGCCACGGGCGGCGCCGCGCCGTCTATCCGGGAGGGGAGCGTCCATCGTAGGGACCGCCCCCACCGCCGGTGAAGCTGACACTGTAGCACGCACCTACACCGAGCCGGGAGAGGGCGTTCAGGATCCGGCGATGCGCCGCTTCCTCATCGACACCGACACCGCCTCCGACGACGCCGTGGCCATCCTCATGGCCCACCGCTGGCCCGACGTGCGCGTGGACGCCATCACCGTCGTCGCCGGCAACGTGCCCGTGGAGATGGGCGCCCGCAACGCCGGGTACACCGTCGAGCTGTGCGGCGCCCAGACGCCGGTCTACCTCGGCTGCCCCCGACCGCTGCTGCGGGAGCCCCACTGGGCCTTCTTCTTCCACGGGCCGGACGGGATGGGCGGGATGGGCTACCCGGCCCCGCGACGTCTTCCCGAGACAGAGCACGCCGTCGACGCCCTGATCCGCCTCATCCGGGCCCGCCCCGGGGAGTACACGCTGGTCACCCTGGGCCCCCTGACCAATATCGCCGTGGCGCTGCGCCGGGCCCCGGAGATCGCGCGGATGGTCCGCCAGTGCTACGTGATGGGCGGCGCGGCGGCCACCGTCGGGAACATCACCCCGGCGGCGGAGTACAACATCTGGGTCGATCCCGAAGCGGCCCGGATCGTCTTCCACTCGGGGATGCCGATCCTCATGGTCGGCTGGGAACACTGCCGGGACGCCGCGGCCTTCGACGACGGGGAGATGGCGCAGATCCGGGCCCTGGGCACGCCCTTCGCGCACTTTACCCTGGACTGCAACCGCACGGCCATCCGCACGGCGCGGGAGTGGCTGGGCGACATCGGCCTCACCCTGCCCGATCCGGTGACGATGGCCGTAGCCCTGGACCCGGCGGTGTGCACGGTGCGGCGGAAGCACTACGTGGACGTGGAGACCACCAGCGAACTCACCCGGGGCATGACCGTGGTGGACCGCCACGGCGTGCTGAACCGCCCCCCCAACATCGAGGTCTGCTGGGCCATCGACGCGAAGCGCTGGAAGGAGATGCTCTCCACGGTGCTGCGATGAAGAGAGCCGGCATCCTCAATCCCGAGGTCCCCAAGTTCACGCCGGTGCCGCTCAAGCTCATCACGAAGTAAGGACCGCGCGCGGCGCGCGGTCTGTCTCCGCCCCGCGCGGCCCCCACCCGGCCCGCGCGGGGTTTTCTCTTTTCCGCGCCGAACCTTCGAGAACGAGATGCCCGCGCGCGTCACCGTCGTCGGGAGCCTCAACATCGACCTGGTCATCAAAGCCCCCCGTCTCCCGCAGACCGGGGAAACGGTGACCGGCGGCGAGTTTGCCACCTTCGCCGGGGGCAAGGGCGCGAACCAGGCGGTGGCCGCGGCCCGGCTGGGAGCCGCCGTGACCATGGTCGGCGCCGTGGGCTCGGACGCCTTCGGCCGGCAGCTGCGGGACGGGTTGCTCCGGGACGGCATCGACGTCACCCACGTCAGCGTTCTCGACGGGGCGGCATCCGGAGTGGCCCTGATCACCGTGGACCCACGCGGTCAGAACACCATCGTCGTCGCCCCGGGGGCCAACGGGAAGCTGACGCCGGCGCAGGTGGAGGCCGCCCGGCAGGCCATCGCCTCCAGCCAGGTCCTCCTCCTGCAACTCGAGGTCCCGCTGGACTGCGTCGTGCGCGCCGCCGAGCTGGCCCGGGGCACAGGATGCCGCGTCGTGCTCGACCCGGCGCCGGCGCCGACGGAGCCGCTGCCGGAGCGGCTGTTGCGGCTGGTGGACGTGATCAACCCCAACGAGGTGGAAGCCAGGGCCCTCACCGGGATCGCCATCGGCGACGAGCAAGGCGCGCGCCTTGCGGCGGAGCGGCTCACCGCCCTGGGCTGCCGCCACGCCGTCCTCAAGCTGGGCGGCCGCGGCGCGTTCGTCGCGGCGGGCGGGTGGCGCGGCCTGCTGCCGGCGGTGCCGGTGGAGGCGGTGGACACCACGGCGGCCGGGGATGCCTTCGCCGGGGCCCTGGCCGTGGCCCTGGCCGAGGGGGCCGATGTGGCGGCCGCCGCCCGGCTGGCCAACCTGGCGGGGGCGATCTCCGTCACCCGCATGGGAGCGCAACCCTCCATGCCGACCCGCGCGGATGTCGAAGCCTTCGCCCGCGCCCGGGGCCTCGCCCTCTGAGCCGTGGCAATCGCCGCGGAGACGTGCGCCGCGGAATCCGCCGCCCGTGGATACCGGCTCAGCCGCCAGCCTGGCGTCTCAGACGGGGATCGAGGAAGTCGCGCAGGCCGTCCCCCAGCAGGTTGAAGCCGATCACCGTCCCCATGATGGCCAGCCCGGGGAACGTGGGATACCACCAGTAATCGCGCAGGAAGGTGCGCCCCTCGCTGGTCATAGCGCCCCACTCCGGCGCGGGGGGCTGCGCCCCGAAACCGAGGAAACTCAGGGACGACGCGATGAGGATGGCGTTTCCGATGTCCAGCGTGGCCTGGACGATGATCGGCGGAATGGCATTGGGCAAGAGGTGCAAAAACATCAGGCGGCGAGGGCCCGCGCCCAGCGACCGCGCGGCCATGACGTACTCCGCCTCGCGCAGGGCCAGGATCTGCCCTCGCATGATCCGGGCATACCACGGCCACCAGATCACCACCAGGGCCAGCATGGTGTTGCGCAGGCTCGGCCCCAGCGACGCCGCCAGGGCCATGGCCAGGATCAACGCGGGGAAGGCCAGGAACATATCGCAGATCCGCATGATGGCCTCGTCCACCTTTCCGCCCAGATACCCGGCGAGCAGACCCAGCACCGTACCCACCAGGGCTCCGATGACGGCGATGGTCACGCCCACTCCCAGGGAGATGCGCGCCCCGTAGAGGATCCGGCTGAGGAGGTCGCGGCCGAGGTGGTCCGTCCCCAGCGGGTGGGCGCGGCTGAGCGGCTGCAGCCGGTGGGCGATGTCGAGGGCCAGCGGATCATAGGGCGCGAGCAGCGGCGCGGCAAGACCGGCCACCGCCGCGGCCAGTACGATGCCCGCACCCAGCAGTGTGAGGGGCCGGCGCAGCAGCCAGCGCAACTCCGGCCGGGCGCGCGCCGGGACCCCGGGCAGCGCACGGATCTCGGGAACGGCGTCAGTCATATCGGATCCTCGGGTCCACCACCCCGTAGAGCAGATCCACGAGGAGGTTGACGGTGCTGTAGATCAGCGCGCTGACCAGCGTGATGCCCATCACCGCGGGATAGTCGAGGTAGGTCATGGAGCCTACGGCGTAATAGGCCATGCCGGGCCAGGCGAAGATCGTCTCGGTGACCACCGCCCCCTGCAGCAGCGTCCCGTAAGCGAGGCCGACAATGGTGAGGGTGGGGATCAGGGCGTTCCGCAAGGCGTGCCGGTAGATGACGACGCGCTCGGCGAGGCCCTTGGCGCGGGCCGTGCGGATGTAGTCCTGGCCCAGGATCTCGAGCATGCTGGAGCGCACCATGCGGACCACGGGGGCCAGCGAGACGTACGAGAGCAGGAGCACCGGCAGGAAGAGGTGGCGCAGTGCGCTGCCCAGCAACGCCCAGTCCCGGATCAGCAGCGCGTCGAGCACATAGAGGCCCGTCAGCGACGGCGGCTCCACCCCCATGTCCAGCCTTCCGGTGCCCGGCAGCCAGCCCAGCCGCACGAAGAAGATGTAGATGAGCATGAGGCCCAGCCAGAACACCGGCAGCGACACCCCCGAGATGGCGATGATCCGGCTGAGGTGATCCGGGAAGCGGTCCTTCTGCACCGCGGAGAGCACCCCCAGCGGAATTCCCACCAGAACAACGACCAGCAGCGCCGCCGTGGTCAGTTCGAAGGTCGCCGGAAAGTGTTCGGCGATGTCCTGGAGGACCGGACGCTGGGTCCGCACGGACAAACCCAGATCGCCCCGCACCAGCTCCCGGAGGTAGAGCCACAGCTGGACCGGCAACGGACGGTCCAGCCCCATATCGTGCCGGAGCTGGGCGATGATCTCCGGACTGGCCCGCGGCCCCGCGCGCAGGAGGGCGGGATCCCCCGGGACGCTGTGCGAGATCAGGAACGTGAGAACCAGCACGCCCGCGAAGACCAGGACCTGGAGAAGGAGGCGGCGGGCCAGGAAGCGGGTCATCTCCGGCGGCGGCCGGGGGGAGGAGACCGGCCGGCCTCCTCCCCCCGGGGACGGCGAGACTACGGAGCCTTGGAGATGCCGCTGAAGTTGGGCATGAACAGCAGCATCGGGTTGTAGACGTACCCCTGGACGCGGCTGCGCATGGCGATCCGGTAGACCGGCTGGTAGAGGTAGACGTAGACGGCGTCATCCACGGCGATCTTCTGGATCTGCCGGAAGAGCTGCATCCGCTTGGCCGGATCGGGCTCCTGGCGTTGGGCAACAACGAGTTCGTCCATGCGCGGGTTGGAGTAGAAGGAACGGTTCCCGGCGAGCCCGCCGTTCTTCGAGTAGAACCAGAACCAGGTGAACATGTCGGCGTCGGGATAGTCCGGTGTCCAGAAGCCCGTCGCCATGTCGAAGTCGGCCTTGTCCAGCTTGGCCCGCATCGTGGGCCGTGCGTACCCCTCGATCTTGACGCGGATTCCGATCTCGGCCAGGTTCGCCTGCACGATGGTGGCGATGTCGGCCCATTCCCGGACGCCGGGGTCGATGAGGAGGCCGAGTTCGAATCCCTGCGGGTGCCCGGCCTCAGCGAGCAGGCGGCGGGCCCGGGCCACGTCGCGGGTGTACTGGAAGACCGTCTTGTCGTGCCCGGCCATGCCCTGGGGGATGGGACCCCGCATCTGCACGGCGCGGCCCTTGCGCACCCCCCTGATGATGCCCTGATAGTCGATGGCATAGGAGATGGCCTGACGGACCTTGACGTTCTCCAGGTAGCGGTTCCGGTTGTTCAGGTAGATGTAGGTGGCCAGGAAGGAGGGCGCTTCGAACACCCGGATTCCGGGCTTGTCCTTGATGGCGTCGATCTGGTCGTCCGTGAGCACCTCGCCCATGTCCACCTCGCCCCGCTCCAGCAGGTCGCGGAGGACCGCCGCGTCGGGGATGTTGCGGATGATCACCTGCCGCAGCGCCGGCTTCGGCCCCCAGTAGTTCGGATTGCGTTCCAGGACGATGCGCTCGCCGCGGCGCCACTCCTTCAGGTAGAAAGGCCCGGTCCCCGCGGTGTGGCCCGCCAGCCAGGCCTGCCCCAGATCGCCGGCGGTCTCGTGCTTCATCACCCCGGGGCTGACGATGCTGGCCTGGTCGGTGGCCAGGGAGCCGAGGAACGGGGCGAAGGGCGTCTTCAGCGTGAACCGGATGGTGGAGGGGTTCACCACGGTGATGCCGCCCGGATCCAGGATGCCGTCCCACAGGCCTGCGGCGCCCTTCCCCATCTTGAACAGCCGCCCAAAACTCGCCGCCACCGCCTGGGCATCGAAGGGCGTTCCGTCGATGAACTTCACGCCGGAGCGCAGACGGAAGGTGAAGGTCTTGCCGTCCGGCGAGACCGTCCAGGACTCCGCCAGCTGCGGCGCGACCTCGGTCGTGCCGCCCTTCAGCTGGACCAGCCGGTCGTAGCAGTAGTAGATGGCCCGCCAGGCGATGTTGTCCACGCTGACCTGAGGATCCATGGTCTCCACATCGCTGGTGGCGCCGAAGATGAGGACGTCCTGCGGCGGGGCCTGCGCGGAGCCGGCCGGCCTCGGCACACCCAGCAGCCCCAGGACCGCCAGGACCGCCAGCACCCGGAACCACCTGGAAGCGCTCACGACGATCACCACCTCCGCTCTGAGGTCACAGCAGCCGCTTCAGCTCCTCCAGCAGACGGTCGATCTGCTCGGGCGTGTGGCTCGAGAACACGACGACCCGCAAGGCGCCTGCGGCGCCCGCCCCGGGATAGTACGCCCGCTGGATGCAGATGCCGCGCTCCATCAGGGCCCGCTGGATCCGGTCCATCTCTTCGGGAGAGTCCAGGGTCCAGGCGGCGATCGGCAGCGGGGAGTCGCCTACGGGGAGGCCCAGCGCCCGCAGGCCGGCCTTCAGCCGAAAGGCGTTCTCCCGGAGCCGCCTGCGCCACTCGGGATGCTGCCTGAGCAGCTCGATGCTGGTCAGGGCCCAGGCGGCCGCGGAAGAGGTCGGCGATGTTGCCCCGTTCATGACGTGACCGGATCGGATCGTTCGGATGAGCGGGCCGGGGCCGGGAATGATCCCGCCGAAGGATCCGAAGGCTTTGCTCAGCGTGCCGCCGAACACCAGCCGCTCCGAGGCCAGGCCGTAGTGTTCGTACGTTCCGCGCCCGTTGGGGCCCAGGATGCCCACCCCGTGGGAGTCGTCCAGCCAGACCCAGGCGTCATAGGCGGCGGCCGCCTCCAGGTAGGCGGGCACGGGGGCGATCTCCCCCATCAAGGGAAACACCCCGTCGCTGACGATGAGCACGCGTCGGCCGGGCACCGCGTGTGCCCGGAGCTGGCGCACCAGATCATCGGGGTCGGCGTGGGCGAAGGCCACCGCCGGCCCCTGCAGGAGGAACAGGAAATCGGTGAGGCTGTAGTGCGAGCCGACATCGTAGAAGACGGTGTCGAACGCCACCATCTCGGCCAATGCCTGAAATCCGGCGATATTGCTGAGATAGCCCGAGGCGATGTAGGCGGCGTCCTCGGTGCCGAAGAACTCCGCCGCTTTCCGCTCCACGGCGACGTAGAGGGGGGTCGTGCCGAATCCGCCCCGGAAGGTGGCGGAGTGCATCCCGTAGGTGGCCAGCGCCTCGGCCGCCGCCTTCACCAGGGCGGGATGGTTTTGCAGCGAGTAGTAGCCGGTTCCCCCGAAGTACAGATAGCGCCTGCCGTCGATGATCGTCTCGGCGGCGGGGGCGCTTTCCATCAATGTTCCGGACATCGCGTGTCCCTGTGACTGACTAATTCGGCCGCCCGGAGGGGGGACCTCTTCTTGGAGCAGCTTATGGGAGCAGTCCGCCCTCCCGCAGGACGGCCTCGACCCGCCGGACCTCCTCGGCGCTGGCGGGGAGTGCGGGCGGCGCCGGCGGCCCGGCGGGGATCCCCATCAGGGTCAGCGCGCACTTCAGGCCGACGATGATCCCCGTCTGGTGGACCTCGCGCCCGAGATCGTAGACGCGCGTCAGGGCCGCCACCCGCTCTTGACGCCGCGCGCTCTCCGTCCAGTCTCCGGCCGCCGCCGCCTGCCAGGCGGCGACCAGGTCCCTGCCAGCGATATTGCCCAGCGACGGCACCGTGCCCTGCGCACCGACCAGCGCGGCCACATCCGTCAGGTGGTCCGTGCCCAAGAACATCCGAAAGTCCCGGCCGCCGGCGCGCAGGGCCCGCACGGCCTTGCGGAACTCGGTGACGTCCCCGGCCGAATCCTTCAGCCCCACGATTTGCTCCTCATCGGCCAGCGCCAGGTAGACCTCCAGGGTCAGGTGGACCTTGGTGGTCTGCGGGATGTTGTACAGCAGCACGGGCAGCGGGGTGGCCCGGACAATCTCCCGGAAGTGGGCGACGAGTTCGCACCGGTCGGGGAGGTAGTAGTATGGCGCGGCGGCCACGACCACGTCCGCGCCCAGGTCGGCCGCCCACCGGGCCCGCGCCGCGGCCAGCGCGGTGGTGGGGGCGATGACGCCGGCCAGCAGGGGAACCCGGCCCCGCCCGGCGCCGGAGGCCGCCTGCACCAGGCGCCGCCACTGCGCGTCGTCGAGCGCCGCCGCCTCGCCGGTGGTGCCGGCGACGAAGATCCCGTGGACGCCCGTCTCGATGAGGAAGTCCACCAGCCGCCGGACGCCCTGCTCGCGCACCGTGATTCCGTCATCTTCGAAGGGCGTGACCATCGGCACCACGATGCCGCCCAGCCTCCGGCGGTCAAACATCTTCCCCCTCCCCGCTACTCCTGACGGACAGGCTCCGCGGCCGCCCTCCGCCCCCGCGCCAGCCGCCGGACCAGCGACGCCAGCGGCAGGAACCAGACCAGCAGCGTGAGCACACCCAGGACGGCGCTCACCGGCCGGCTGAAAAAGAGGGCGAGGTGTCCCTCGCTCTTGATGAGGCTGATCATGAAGTTCTGCTCCAGCAGCGGGCCGAGCACCAGCCCCAGGACGATGGGCGCCACCGGAAACGCCATCGCCTCCAGGAGAAAGCCCAGGACGCCCATCCCCAGCATCAGGCCCACATCGAAGAGGCTGTTGTTGATGGCGTAGCTCCCCACGATGCACATCATGAGGATGGCCGGCATCAGCACGTTGCGGGGCAGGCGGACCATCTGGCTGCTGGCGCGGACGGCGAGGAAACCCAGGGGCACCATCAACAGATTGGCCAGGATGAAGGTGATGTAGACGGCCACCAGCACATCGGTGTAGTTGTGCAGGATGGCCGGACCCGGGCGCATGCCCTTCATCATCAGGATGCCGAGGACCACGGCGGTGAAGGCGTCGCCGGGAATGCCGAAGACGAGGGTGGGGATCCACTCGGCGGCCAGATCCGAGTTGTTGGCCACCCCCGCCTCGACGATGGCTTCCATGGACCCCTGACCGAACTTCTGGGGCTGTTTGGAAAAGCGCCTGGCGGTGCCGTAGGCCAGCCAGGCGCCGATGTCCGCTCCCGCCCCGGGCAGGACCCCGGAGATCAGGCCGACCAGGCCGCCCCGCAGGGCGTTGACCCGGTGGCGCCAGAGGGTGCGCAGCGCGGGGAGGAACGAAGGCCCCCGCTCCAGGCGGGCGTAGGCCAGGTGCATCTCGCCCCGCAGCACGGTGCGCAGGACCTCGCTGACCCCGAACAGGCCGATCATGGCCGGGATGAAGCTGATCCCGCCCAGCAGGAAGGGCACGCCGTAGGTGAACCGGGGGAAACCCAGGGTGATGTCGATCCCCACCGTGGACAGCAGCAGGCCGAGCACGACGGAGACCAGACCCTTCAGCGGCGACGCGGTGGCGATGAAGGCCGTCGAGCTCAACCCCAGCAGGGCCAGCCAGAAGATCTCGTAGCTGCTGAAGGTGAGGGCGAACTCGGCCAGCACCGACGCGCCGGCGATCAGGGCGACGGAACCGATCAGTCCGCCCAACGCGGAGGCCAGAACGTCGACGCCCAGGACCAGACGGGCCTGTCCCTGCTGGCTCAGCGCGTAGGAGTCGCTGACGTAGGCGGCGGAGGCGGGGGTGCCGGGCATGCGCACCAGCGCCGCCGGGATGTCGCCGGCAAAGATGCCCAGCGCCTGCAGGGTGATGATGGCCGCCAGGGCCGGGATCGGATCGAGGAAGACGGCGAAGGGCACAAACAGCGCCACGGCCATGGTCACGGTCAACCCCGGCATCGCGCCGATGAACAGCCCGTAAAGCGCCGCCACCAGGATGACGAGGATGACCCCGGGATCGGCCAGCGCGCCCAGGCTTTTGAGGATGAGGTCGGTCATCGCCGCGGTGACCTTAGGGCAGCGGTCCGACGGGCAGCGGGACGCGCAGCAGCCGCGCAAACAGCAGGTACAGCAACAGCGTCAGCGCCGCCCCCAGGGGAAGACCCCAGCGCGCCGGCACGCCCAACAGGAGCATGAGCCCGGCCAGGATGAGGAAGGTGAGCGGGATGAAGCCCACGCGCTCCACCAGGGCGATGAACACGACGACCGCCAGGAGGACGATCAGGGCCGCGACCGCGTCCCGCCGCGGCGCACTGACCAGCGCCGGGCGCCTGAACAGCGTCCCCGTCAGCAGGCTGTTGAGCACGAGCCCGCCTCCGGCCAAGGCCAGCAGCACTCCCAGCAGTTGGGGGAACAGCCCCGGTCCGGGATAGCCGCCGGAGAGATTCGGAAAGGTCCGGGCGACGAGAAGAACATAGGAGCCCAGGAGCGCCAACAACACCCCGGCCAGCGCGTCCCAGGCTCCCATGCTGCGCCTACTTGATGAAGCCCCCGGCCTTCAGGAGCTTGCCGTTCTTCACGTGCTCCTGCATCAGGAATTTGGTGAAGTCCCGGGCATTCCTGTAGTCCAGCCAGAAGCCGCTGGTCTTAATGAAGGTCGTGAACTCCGGGGAGCGCACGGCCTTGCTCACGGCGGCGTCCAGGAACTCGACGATGTGGTCCGGGGTCTTGGCCGGCGCGGCCAGCCCGGCCCAGCCGCCGATGTCGAAGTCCACTCCCAGCTCCTTCAACGTCGGCACCTTCGGCAGGGGATCCCAGCGCTTGTCGGCCATCACCGCCAGGACCCGCGCCTTACCCGCCTCGACGAGGGGCAGGGCCTCCGCCGGGCTGCAGGTGCAGATGTCCACGCCCCCGGCCGCCAGCTCGGCCAGCGCGGCGGCGGCGCCCGTGCTCGGCACCCACTTGACGTGGTCGATGGTCAACCCCGCACCCAGCAGCCAGCCGACCCGCGCCAGGTCCCAGATCCCGCCGGCGGCGGTGCCGGAGGCCTTCAGCTTCCCCGGATTGGCCTTGATGTAGGCCATCAACTCGTTGTAGTCCTTCCAGGGCGCGTCGGCGCGCACCGTGATGCCGGACCGGTTGTTGATGAACAGGGCGATGGGCCGGTAGTCCGAGTAGGTCAGGTGGGTCAGCCCCAGCCAGCTCATCATCGTGATCTCGATGGTGATCATGCCGAGGGTGTAGCCGTCGGGGTCCGCCGTGGCCGTGGCCATGTGCCCGATGACGCCTCCGCCCCCCGTGCGGTTGACGACCCCCACCGGCACCCGGAGATCCTTTTCCAGCACCGCGGCGATGGCCCGCGCGGTGCGATCCGTACCCCCTCCCGGCGACCAGGGCACGATGATCGTGATGCCCTTGGTCGGATAGGGCGACGGCGCCGCGCCCAGCGGCACCGCCATCAACACCACAAGGACGGCGCCCAGAAGGGCGCGCACTCCCTTGGGCCTCCATGGCCTCTGCATCCGTCTCACCTCCGCTTGAGATGGCCTAACGGTGTCCTCTCGTCCTGCTACGAAATCGGCGCAGCGCCTTCATCACCTCCGTCCCGCCCTCCCCGAAGTGATGCGCCAGCTCCAGGTAATGCCGGTACAAGGCGTCGTAGATCTCGCGCGCCTCGGGGCGCGGCGCGTAGCGGATCCGGCTCCGGTTGCCCATCTGCTCTGTGGCCTCCACGACGCCGGTGTATCCCCCGGCCTCCTCGCCCGCCGCCGCGGCCGCGTAGATCGCCGCCCCGACCGCCGAGGCGTGGGGCAGCGGCGCGGCCAGCACCTCGCGGTCGAGGACGTCCGCCGTGATCTGCAGCAGCAGCGGACTGCGCTCGGCCAATCCTCCGCAGGCGTGGACCTCCCGCACGGCCACGCCGCCCGCTTCGAAGGTCTCGATCACGCGCCGGGTGCCGAAGGCCGTGGACTCCAGCAGCGCCCGGTAGATGTGCGCGGGCTCGGTGGCCAGGGTCAGTCCCACCAGCAGTCCCGAGAGGTCGGCGTCCACCAGCGGCGTGCGACAGCCGTTCCACCAGTCCAGGGCCAGCACGCCGGATTCCCCCGGCGCCAGCCGCCCGGCCTCCGCCTCCAGCTCCTGAAACGTCAGCCGGCTGGTCCGGACGAACCACTGGAAGATGTCGCCCACCGACACCTGCCCGGCCTCGTAGCCGAAGAACCCGGGCAGGATGCCGTCCTCCACGACACCCGAGATGCCCTGCACTGCAAAGCGATTGGGATCGACCAGCAGGTGGCAGGTGGAGGTCCCCATGATCGCCATGAGGCGGCCCGGGGCGCTGATCCCGAGCGCGGGCATCCCGGCATGCGCGTCGATCACGGCCACCGCGACCGCGGCCTCCGGCCGCAGCCCGGTGCGCCGGGCCCATTCCGGGGTGAGCGTCCCCGCACAGACGCCCACCGGGTGCGGCTCGCCGAGCCTGGTCAGCAGCGCGGGCAGCACCGGGTCCAGCGACTGCCAGAAGGCGGCCGGGGGATACCCGGCGTCCTTCTGCCAGTGGGCCTTGTAGCCGGCCTGACAAGCGCTGCGTATCTCGCGGCCGGCCAGCCGCCAGACGATCCAGTCGCCGCCTTCGATCCACCGCTCGGCGACCTCGGCCAGGGCCGGGGCTTCGGCCAGGAACTGCCAGCCCTTGGCCCACAGCCACTCCGACGACGTCTTGCCGCCGTAGAAGCGCAGGAACTCGCCGCCGGGCCGCCCGGCGGCGGCGTTGATCCGGTCGGCGTAAGGCTGGGCGGCGTGGTGTTTCCACAGCTTGGGCCAGGCGTGGGGCTGGCCGCGGTAGTCGGAGAGCATGCACAGCGGGGTGCCGTCGGCGGTCGTCGGCAGCACCGTGCAGGAGGTGAAGTCGACGCCGATCCCGATGATCTCTTCGGCCGGCGCGGCGGCGGCCATCTGTCGCAACAGCGCCTCGAGCGCCTCCAGCCAGTCCTGCGGATCCTGGAGGGCGTAGTCCGGGGGCAGCGGCGCGGCCCCGCCGGGCAGCACCCGGTCGATCACCCCGTGGGGATAGGCGAAGGTGGCGGTGGTGACGAGGCGCCCGTCCGCCACATCGACGAGGACGGCCCGCGCCGACTCCGTGCCGAAATCGATGCCGATCGTGCACCCGGGCATGCCCCACCCGCCCCCGCGGGTTATGCGAAGACCCGGTAGTCGAACCCCAGGATCTTACTGATCCAGATCAGTTCCTGAACGTAGTCGCCGTAAACCCCGTGGATGTGGTTGCTGTCGTAGTGGCCGAGGAACTCCTCCGGCGGCACGCGGAAACGGGCGAAGGCGTGGGGCCACTCCGGCGTGGTGGCCGCAGCCTTCTGTCGGGCGACGGGCTCCGGAAACTCGACGAACTCCGCCGGCACGATGGCCATCCAGTACCGGCCCTGCCGCCGCGCCAGGCGGGCCAGGGTCACCGCTCCGGGCGCCGCGATGTGCGCCACCGAGGCGCCGCCGGCGGGGAAGTAAATGATCTCGGGATAGAAGTGCACCTTCGGCAGGTTGACGGCCGGGTCGAAGGACCGGCCGGCAAAGTAGGTGGCGTGCTGGCCGGAGTTGCACAGGTCCCAGATGTCGTCGGCGGCGTCGTAGTGGCGGACGTCGGCGAACAGCACCGGCGTGGCGGCGAGATGCTTGAACAGTTCCATGGTGAGGGCGCCGTCCATGTCGGCCTCGGTGGCGCAGACGATGGGATCGTGGGGACCCTCCCAGTCGTACGGATCGTTGCAGAACGCTTCGGCCACGTCCATCGTGCAGAAGTGATCGGTGAGCTCGGGCTGGCCCTTGATGCCGCAGAAGTCCAGATCGAACTCGGCGATCAGCTCGCGCAGGGCGTGATAGCTGCGGATCTGGCGCTTCAGTAGCTGCGGGGTGAGCTTCGTGCCGTCGTAGTGGATGCCGCCGGCGTGCTCCTCCAGCCAGCGCAGCCCGGCCTCGACGCGGTCCTCCGCGACGAGGTCGGCCCGGCGGACGATCTCGAACTGGTCGATGTGCTCGACGTCGATGCCGAACTGCCGCTGCCACTGGTCGAGCGGACTCTGCGCGGTGTACATGCCCATGGACCGCCCGCCGATCAGGCCGTAGGTCTCCCCGCGCAGCCGGTTGACCGCGACCGCCGCCCGCAGGAACTCGAGGGCCCGCCGGAAGGTCGTATCGTCGCCGACGTCGCCGGAGACCCGGGCGCAGAAGACGCCGACTTGGTCCAGCGCGCCGGCGCTGGCCAGCATCCCCACCAGTCCCGGGTACTGCGGGTTGACGTTGCTGAACAGCAAGAACGGCCCGGGGGCGAAACGGCTGGCCACCACGGGCAGATGGGGAAAGTTCCAGATGGCGAAGTTGAACACCGTCGCCTCGACGCGCTCGGCTGCCAGGAACTGCCCCTCGCTCCGGGCCAGCTCGGGCGTCCAGACGATCTCACGGCCGGTGACGGCTTCCCAGCCGTGCTCCCGCAGCCGCGCGGCCAGCCGCTCCTGGAACTGCCGGGTCAACGGCAGCAGTTCACGATGGACGTGCGGGCGTCCATCGGAGAAGGTCAGGATCCCCACCTTCGGCGGTTTCATCCGACGCCTCCGCAAGCGTACTCGCCGGGCCCTTGGCCCGCCGCTGGTATGAAAACGCTCTCACATCCTCTCCCTCAGGGTTCGCCTCCTGCTCAAGAGACTCCTGCCGTCAAAAGCCGACTTTCCTAGAGCGCGCCAGAACCGGAAGGGGCTCTGGGGTCGGCGCCGAAGATGGGTCCGATGGTGAGAACGTTCCCCGGTCATCGGCCCTGAACATGGCCACCCTCAAGGACGTTGCGCGGAAGGCCGGGGTGTCGGTGGCGACCGCATCCCGGGTGCTGGGGGGATACGGGTACGCCAGCCCGCGGGCCCGCAGCCAGGTGCTGCGCGCGGCGCGGCTGCTGGACTACACGCCCAACGCCGTGGCCCGGGGGATGGTCAAGCGGCGGACGCACACCGTCGGCGTCATCGTCTCAGACAACGCCAACCCCTTCTTCGCCACCGTCGTGCGCGGGATCGAGGACGTCGTCCGGGCCCACGGCTACGCCGTCATCCTGTGCAACGCGGACGAAAACCCCACCAAGGAGGATGTCTACCTGCGGGTCCTCCGCGAAAAGCAGGTGGACGGTCTGCTCCTGGCGCCCAGCGGCTCGCCCACGCCGCACCTGCGCCGCTGGCTGCGCGCCAGGCTCCCGCTGGTCCTGATCGACCGGAGGCTCCGGGGCGTCGCCGCCGACGTCGCGATCGTGGACAACCGGGACGGCGCCCGGGCCGCCGTGCACCACCTGATCGCCCTCGGCCACCGGCGGATCGGCATCATCAGCGGTCCCACCCAGGTCTTCACCGGCCAGGAGCGTCTGGCCGGGTACTACGAGGCGCTGCGCGAGCACGGCATCGAGCCCGAAGCCGACCTGGTGCGGGTCGGGGATTTCAAGCCGCACAGCGGCCACCAGCTGGCCCGGGAGTTCGTCCGCATGCCGCGGCGCCCCACCGCCCTGTTTGTGGCCAACAACCTCATGACCATCGGCGCCCTGACCGCGCTGAAAGAGCTGGGCGTGGCCATCCCCGAGGAGATGGCCGTCGTGGGCTTCGACGACATGGAGTGGGCCTCGATCCTCACCCCGCCGCTGACGGCCGTGGCCCAACCGGCCTACATGCTGGGCACCAGCGCGGCGCAGCTGTTCATCCAGCGGCTGGAACATCCCCACCGGCCGCCTCAGGAGGTCGTCCTCAAGACCCGTCTGGTCGTGCGCCAGTCCTGCGGGGCGTCGCTGCGCGGGCGTCCGTCCTGACCCGGATCTGAGCGAGGGGCGATCTATGCCGTGCGCCGGGCGCCGTTGGCGCGGCGCTTGCGGGCCGACGTGTGCCACCGGGTCAGGAAGGCCGGACCGGCCTCCGCCCGGAGGGTCAGCGAGCTCCACAGCAGCCAGGCGATCATCGCCACCGTGCTCAGCATGAACAGGAAGACGTGCGAAACGAAGGCGGCGAAGATCATGATCGCGCCGGCGCCGACGCTGAGATAGCCGACGGCCTGGAAGCGCCGGTCGGCCACCATCAGCCGGCCGAGGAGCAGGATGCCGACGCCGCTGGCCAGCGCGCTCAGGGACTCCAGGGAGGCCACGACGCTGCGCAGGGCGTAGAAGGCGGTGGCGCCGCCCACGGCGTTGGTGGCGTAGAGGCCGGCCAGGGCGTCAAAACCGGCCTGGCGCACCAGCACGGCCGCGGCCAGCGTCCCCGCACCGAACAATCCCGCGGCCGCGCCCAGCCGGGCCGTACCCGGCGCGTCGGAGCCGAAGCGGTCCTGCAGTGCGGCGAACAGCACGGCCGTGCCGAAGGCGGCCAGCAATCCCCCCAGGATGTGCACGGCCCAGACCATCGCCGGGTGGCGGATCACGAAGGGCAGGTAGCGGTGGGGGTTGACCTGATCGACGTAGTCCAGCCCGGCGGTCGGAAAGATGAAGACGAAACCCAGAAAGATCCAGGCCGTGGCGACACCCGCCACCAGCCCCGCCTCGCCGCCGAGACGGCGCAGGCTGTCCATGGAGTGCCCGCCTCCTCTGAACTCCGCCAGACTCGGCTCCCCGCCAAATGCGATTTTGGGCCGGTAACCAGTACCTTGCCCGCGGCGGCGAACCCGTAGTCTCCGGCGCGGGGATCGACCGGATGCCCGGGGAATCCGGCCTACCGCGGTCCCCTTTCGGGCAGGGGACCTGGATACCGGACAGGGCGTGGGAGCAACCCTATCTTCCTGCCCGGCTCCAAAAGGAGGGAGCTCGATGGAGAACTTGCGACGGTTGGGCGCCGAGGCCGGTGTCCTGGCCGGGATCGCCACGGCTCTGCTGTTCCTCGGATTTGTCTGGTTCTTCCCGCAGGCCGGCCTGACGATGGCGGCTCAGGCCAACCCCCACCGCTATCTGACCTTTGTCGCCAGACACGAGATGCTGTTCTGGACGGTGAACGTGCTGGGTGGGCTGCTGGCGGCGCTGATGAGCATGGTGCTGTTCCTGGCCCTGGGCGACCGGTTCCGCGACGATGCGCCGGCCAGCGCCCGGATCGGCCCGGCCTTCGGCATCACCGGGGCCCTCGGATTCGCCGCGAGCGCCCTGATCCGGCAGGTGGGCTACAGCGGGGCGGCGGAGCTGTACGCGGTCAACAGGACCGGCGCGGTGGTTGCCTTCCGCGGCGTCCAGTGGGTCGAGGCCTCGATGTTCGCCCTGGGACAGGTGGCGGTGGGGCTCGGCGCCATCGTCCTGGGCATCGTGATGCTCCGGGCCAGGCGCTATGCCGGGGTCGGGTATCTGAGCGCGGTGGCGGGGACTACGATGTTCCTGGGCGGATTCATCGACCACGTGGTGCTCTTCATGGGCAGCTTCGCCCTCATGGCCGGGTGGTTCGTCTGGACCTCCCTCGTCATGCGCGCCGAAGCCGGTCCGGGCCTGGTCCGGTTCAAGACGGCCAGGGGGAGATCTGCCTCGCGGCAGGCGGCCTGAGATTCCAGGGAAGCGTCTAGTCGGGGAGTTCTGTCGGCTGCGTGCGGAGGCGAAAAAGCTCCGCCCCGCGCAGCACCTCGACGGTCAGCGGCTCCCCGACGGGGTGGCGCCCCAGCACCCGCTGGAGGTCGTCCGGTGAGGCGACCGGGCTCTCCCCCACCCGCACGATGACGTCGCCGGGCGCGATGCCGGCCCTGGTCGCCGCCGTGCCCGGCTGCACCTCCACCACCCGCACGCCGGTGGCGGCGGCCAAACCCAGCTCGACGCGGAGCCGACGGTCCACCGGCACGAGCTGCCCGGAAATCCCCAGGTACGCCCGCCGGACCCGTCCGTCGCGGATGAGCTGAGCGGTGACCCACTTCGCGGTGTTCACGGGGATGGCGAAGCAGATCCCCTGCGAGCCGACGATCACCGCGGTGTTGATCCCCACGACGCGGCCGCGGAAGTCCACCAGCGGCCCGCCGGAGTTGCCGGGGTTGAGCGGGGCGTCGGTCTGGATGACGTTCTCGATGAGCCGGCCGGACTGCGCCCGCAGCGACCGGCCGAGCGCGCTGACCACGCCGGTGGTCACCGTGGCCTGAAAGCCCAGCGGATTCCCGATGGCCACCACCAGTTGCCCCACGCGCAGCCGGGCCGAGTCGCCCAGCTCGGCGCAGGGCAGCCCCGACTCCCGGAGGCGGACCACGGCCAGGTCGGTGTGCGGGTCGTCGCCGACCGTCTCGGCCTCCAGCACCCGCCCGTCCTGCAGCCGGAGTTCGATCCGCTCCGACCCGGCGACCACGTGACTGTTCGTGAGCACATATCCGTCGGGCGTGATGATCACGCCGCTGCCCGCACCGCGCAGTTCGTCCAGCCCGCGCCGGCGGAAGCGCTCCGGCGCCGGACGGGCCACCGCCACGCTGACCACCGCCGGGCCGACGCGCTCCACGGCCTGGACCACGGCGCGGGAGTAGGCGTCCAGCGCCTCCGCCTCTTCACCGGCGCCGGCCTCGGCCCTCTGGTCGGCGTCGACGGCGGCCAGAACCCGTTCCAATAGCAACGTCGCTCACCTCCACCTGCTTGCACGGCCAAACGCGTGCCCTCGCTCCCCTATTCCGGCTCCTCCCTTGCGCCTGTGACCGCGCCGCCCGCCGCGCCTGTGACGTCGGTCACTTCTCAAACCCCGTCCGTGAAGGCACAATGCGGGCATGCGGGAGTGGGTCGCCTTCGTCCTCCTCGGCTCGATCTGGGGGTTCGTTCCTGTGGATCAAGATCGCGGTCGCCGACATCGGACCGGCCACGCTGGCGGCCATCCGTCTGCTGTTCGGCCTGATCGGGTTGCTGGTCGTGGGGTGGATTTCGCGCCAGCGGTTCGGCCTGCTGCGCACCCACTGGCCGGCCTATCTCTTCATGGGGGCCTTCAACACCGCCCTGCCCTTCGTCCTCATCCCCTGGGCGGAAACCCGCATCGACTCCGCGCTGGCCGCGATCCTCAACGCGACCACCCCGCTCTTTGCGATCGTCATCGCCCACTACTGGCTGGCCGACTCTTCCTGATCAACGCCTGGGGAGCGACGCGGACGTCGCTGGTCACCTACGTCTTTCCGGTTGTCGGGCTGGTGCTGGGCATCGTCTTCCTCAACGAGGACGCGGACTGGCGGCCCGGCTCCGCTGGCCGCGCCGCGCGAGCAACCCCAGGAGAGGTGAAGGCCGACATGGCAACGTTGTGGTTACTGCGCCGACCGCCGCCGACCAGGACCCCCTTCCCGGGCCGAGAAATACCGAGGGCGTGACTACCCAATTGACGGAGACCCGTGTCCACGACAACGTCGTCGTCTACTCTCTCGGCGGCGACTCGATGCCCACCAGTTACGGGACCAACGCCGTCGCGGTCGTCGGTGAACGTGCCGTCCTCCTGGTCGACCCGCTGATCGCGCCCGCGCACGGCCGGCTGATCGAGGCCGCCCTGCGCCGACGGACCGACGCCCCTGTGCGCTTCGTGGTCTTCACCCACCACCACACCGACCACACGCTGGGGGCGGCCGTCTTCGAAGACCGCGGCGCGGCGCTGATCGGGCACCGGGCCTGCCGGGAGGCGATGGCCGGCGAGCACCCCCGGCTCATCGCCGCGCGGCGGACCCAACCCGCGGTCGCCGACCTGTTCCTGGACGCGCGGCCGGTACTGCCCTCGATCACCTTTGACGAAAGCCTGGTCCTGCACGTGGGCGGCGTGGAGGTCGAGGTCTGGCATCCCGGATGGGGGCACACGCCGGGAGACGCCTTTCTCTTCGTGCCCGAAGCGCGCGTGGCGATCTGCGGGGACCTGTTGTTCGCCGGCTACCACTACAACTACGAGCACGCGTCGCTGACCGGGGTACGGGAGGGGCTGCGCGCGCTGCGCGCGCTGGACGCCGACGTCTTCATCCCCGGCCACGGCAGCCCCGGGGGGATCGAGTTGCTGGACCAGCAGGCCGCCTACCACGACGCCGTCGAGGCCATCGTCAACGACGCCCTGGAATCGGGGCAGACGGAGGACGCCGCCGCGGCGGCGATCCGCGAGCGCTTCCCGCAGTACCGCCTGGGCATCGTCACGCCGGCCGCCATCGCCTGCATCCGGGAGAGCCGGGCGAAGAGGGCGGCGCGATGAAAGTATCGGTGGAGTGGGCGCCGCCGCTGCGCTTCATCGGCACCTCCGCCCACAGCGGGGCGCAGCTCATGATCGAGGACCGACGCGAAGGGGTCACGCCCGCCGGGCCGTCCCCGATGGAAACGACGCTGATGGCCCTGGCGAGCTGCTCCGCCGTGGATGTGGTGGAGATCCTGCAGAAGATGCGGGGCGAGATCACCGGTCTCCGCGTCGAGGCCGACGCGGAGCGCGCCCCCGATCCCCCCAGAGTCTTCACGAAAGTCCGCCTGCGGTACCGGGTCTCAGGCCGGGGGCTGTCGCGCCAGCAGGTGGAGCGCGCGGTGGCGCTGTCGGTGGACAAGTACTGCTCGGTCGCCGGGATGGTGAAGCGGACCGCGGAGCTCTCCTACGACGTCGTGCTGGACGAGACCTGACGGCGCGGCCAGAGCCGATCGACCAGGAGTCCCCCGGCCACGCCCACACCGTTGACGACAAGGTCGATGCTTTCCGCGGACCGGTAGGGCAGCGCCCACTGCACGGCCTCGATCAGGGCCCCGTACCCCCAGGCCAGGAGCACCGCCGGTCCGACCCGCTGCCATCGCCTCAGCAGCAGGACGAAGATCCCATAGCCGAGCAGGTGCCCGAGCACGCCGCCCTGCCCGCCCAGCGTCGGAGGGAGCACCGAGACGACCAGAAGCAGGACCATCCAAATCCCGCTCGCCCAACGCCACACCCTCATTCCAGGAAGAACCGCTGGCAGGCCGCGACGCCGGCCCCCGTGGGTACCTCGATCCCGGCGACCTCCATCGCCATCTCCACGCCGGCAATCGTCGCCAGCGCTTCGAGCTCGTTGAGCGCGCCGAGATGGCCGATGCGGATGACGCGGCCGCGCAGACGGCCCAACCCCGTGCCCAGCGACAGGTGATAGCGGGACTCGGCGATGCGCAACACCCTGTCGGCATCGGCGCCCTCCGGCAGCACCACGGCGGTCAGCGTGTTGCTGTACTCGGCGGGATTCCGGCAGAAGATCGGCAGGTTCCAGGCGCGCACCGCCCGGCGGACTCCCTCCGCGAGCCGCCGGTGGCGGGCAAAGACCTGCGGCAGCCCTTCCTCGTTGAGCATGCGCACCGCCTCGCGGAGCCCGTAGAGCATCAGCGTGGCCGGCGTGTAGGGAAAGTAGCCGCGCCGCATCTCGGCGAGAACCGGCCGCCAGTCGAAGAAGTGACGCGGAGTGCGCACCTCCTCGGCGCGGGCCAGGGCCCGCGGGCTCACGCACAGCACCGCCATCCCCGGCGGGAGCATCAGCCCTTTCTGCGTCCCGGCCAGGGCCACGTCCACCCCCCATTCGTCGAAGCGGAACTCGATGCTGGCCAGCGCGCTGACCACGTCCACCAGGAGCAGCGCCGGGTGCTTCGCCGCGTCGATCGCCCGCCGAAGCGAGCGCAGGTCGGACGTCACGCCGGTGGAGGTCTCGTTGTACACGACCAGGACGGCGGCATAGCTGTGTCCGCGGTCGGCCTTCAGGCGCTCTTCGACCACCGCCGCGGGAACGCCCTCCTCCCAGGGCAGCTCCAGCTCGTCCACCTGCATGCCGTGGTGCCGGGCGCATTCCGCGAAGGCGTGACTGAAGTATCCGGTGTTGAAGGCCAGGACCCGGTCGCCGGGATTCACGGTGTTGACGATGGCCGCTTCCGTCGCCCCCGTGCCTGACGCCGGAAACAGCACGACCTGCCCGTCGTCGCTCTGGAAGAGCCCCTTGAGCCCGGCGGTGACCTCCCGGACGAGCGGGGGCAGCTCGGAACCGCGGTGATCGGGCACGGCGCGGTCCATCGCGCGCAAAATGCGTTCGGGCACGTTCGTGGGACCGGGGATCTGCAAAAAGTGGCGCCCGGGCATGGCTAGATTACCTGGGCCACCAGACGCGTCGCTTCTCCCGGCTGGGGGAACCGGCCGAGCGTCTTCTTGTCGAAGATCGGTATGTCCCCCACCAGGACGACGAACCGCCCTCCGGAGCTCGGCACGATCGTCAGGGCGGCGATCCGCTCACCGTGGTCGGCCAGGATCTCCGCCGCCACACGGGCGGCGTGGTCTTCATATCCTCATTCCGCGCAGTACTCGATCTGGACGCGCACCTTCGACGCCATGGTGAACAAATGGATTCACCGCAAAGGCGCCGAATTCATCTTTCCACTTCCTCGCGACCGCCGGAGGCATCGCCATGACCCTGTCCACCATCGGCCAGATCGCCGTCCACGTCAACGATCTCGAGCGGGCCGTCCAGTTCTACCGTGACCGCCTGGGAATGCGATTCCTGTTCCAGGCGCCGCCCGGGCTGGCGTTCTTCGACGCGGGAGGCGTGCGGCTGATGCTCAGCCGGCCGGAAGGCCGCTCGGGCGGCACGTCGATCCTCTACTTCAAGGTGGACGACATCCAGGCCACGGCGGCGACGCTGCGTTCGCGCGACGTGCGGTTCACGGACGAGCCGCACGTCATCGCCAGGATGGACACCTACGACCTGTGGATGGCGTTCTTCCAGGACTCGGAGGGCAACACCCACGCCCTGATGGCCGAGGTGCCCCGGGCGTAGCGGTCGGAGCCGCCGCAGCGCACGCGGAGGGCGGAAGTCATCACATGGGAGCGGGCGACTGGCTGTAGGCTCGCGGCCGGAGATTGCTTCAGAGCGAGGCGGTTGCCCAAAGCGCACGGAACACACCAAGCGGTCGGATCCGCGACTCCCTTCTAAAATCCATGGCCCGCCCGATTCTCATCGATGGGCCGCCTGATTACCACGACCTTCGCGCCGGTGCAGAATGGGAGTGGACGATGGGTGCCGCGGCCAGCCCTGAGGCGATCGTTGCTCGCTGGCCCAACAGGGCCGAATACCTCATCGCTATTCTCCAGGAGATTCAACGCGAGTGTCATTACCTGCCGGAAACGGCACTCCGTGCGGTGGCGCGCCGGCTGCGGGTGCCGCTGACCGAGGTCTTCCACGTCGCCACGTTCTACAACTGCTTCAGTCTCGAGCCCGTCGGCAGACACCTGGTGCAGGTCTGTCTCGGCACCGCGTGCCACGTGCGAGGGGCACCGCGTGTGCTCGACCGCCTGCTGCGCGAGCTGAAGCTGGAAGTCCCGGGGACCACGCAGGATTTGGAATTCACCGTCCGCACGGTCCGCTGCATCGGGTGCTGCGGGCTGGCTCCGGTGGTGCGGGTGGATACGGACACCCACCCGCACCTGACCCAGATCAAGGTGCCCGGCCTGCTCAGGAAGTACCGCCGCCAGGCCGTGGCGCGGGCAGCGGGGTAAGGCGAGCGCGACGGTGCCCAGACTGCGGACGATCGAAGACCTGGAAGCCTACAGGGCCGCCTGCCTGGCCGCCCGCGATCCCGCCCGGCCCTGTCTCACCGTCTGCGCCGGCAGCGGCTGCACCGCCGCCGGCGCCCCCGCGGTGCTGGCCGCGTTGGAGAAAGCGCTCGCCCGCGCCGGCCTGCAGGCTTCGGTGGACCTGAAGAGCACCGGATGCCACGGCTTTTGCGAGCGCGGGCCGATCATGCTGGTCTGGCCCGAGGGCATCTTCTACAACCGCGTCGCCCCTCGCGACGCCCCCGAGGTGGTGGCCAGTGTGACGAACGGCGGCCGGCCCGTCGAGCGCCTCCTCTATCAGGATCCGACGACGGGCCGGCGGGCGCTGCGCGAGGACGATGTGCCCTTCTACGCCCGCCAGCAGCGCATCCTGTTGGGCAACAACGGAAAGATCAATCCCAAGGTCATCGAGGATTACCTCTGTGTGGGCGGCTACGCGGCGCTGGCGCGCGCCCTCTCCACGTTGACGCCGGCGGAGGTGGTGGATTGGGTGACGCGGTCGGGGCTCCGCGGCCGGGGCGGGGCCGGCTTCCCCACCGGAATGAAGTGGGCGCTGATGCGCCGGCAGCAGGGCACCCCGAAATACATCATCTGCAACGCCGACGAAGGCGATCCCGGCGCCTTCATGGACCGCAGCCTGCTCGAAGGCAATCCGCACAGCGTCATCGAGGGCATGATCATCGGTGCGTACGCCCTGGGAGCAAGTGACGGCTTCATCTACGTGCGTGCCGAATACCCGCTGGCGGTCGAGCACCTCCAGGTGGCATTGCGGCAGGCCGAGGAGTACGGGCTCCTGGGAGACGGCATTCTCGGCACGACCCTGCGGTTCCGCATCCGTCTCGTGCAGGGGGCCGGTGCCTTTGTCTGCGGCGAGGAGACCGCCCTGATCCGCTCCCTCGAAGGCCGCGTAGGGGAGCCCACGCCGCGGCCCCCCTATCCCGCCGAGCAGGGCCTGTGGGGGAAGCCGACCGTCATCAACAATGTGAAGACCTGGGCCAGCGTCCCGGTGATCATCACCCGGACGCCCGAGTGGTACGCCGCCATCGGCACCGAGCGCAGCAAAGGGACGATGATCTTCTCCCTCGTGGGCAAGATCAACAACACCGGCCTGGTGGAGATCCCCATGGGGATCACCCTGCGGGAGATGATCTACGAGATCGGTGGAGGCATCCCGGGCGGCAGACGGCTTAAGGCCGTCCAGATCGGGGGCCCATCGGGCGGCTGCCTTCCGGCCAGTCTCATCGACCTCCCCATCGACTACGAGACGCTGACCGAGGCCGGCTCCATGATGGGATCGGGCGGCATGGTGGTCATGGACGACGCCACCTGCATGGTGGATGTGGCTCGCTACTTCATGGAGTTCCTGGAGGAAGAATCCTGCGGCAAATGCTTCCCCTGCCGGAAAGGAACCCAGCGCCTTCGTGAGATTCTCACCCGCATCGCGCAGGGGAAAGGCCGCGAGGAGGACCTGCCCCTGCTGGAAGACCTGGGCTGGCTGGTGCGCGAAACCTCGCTCTGCGGCCTCGGCCAGACCGCGCCCAATCCTGTGCTCACCACCCTGCGCTACTTTCGCGACGAATACCTGGCCCACATCCGCGAGAAACGCTGTCCGGCCAAGGTCTGCCGCGCCCTCATCACGTACGCCATCGAGCCGGCGCTCTGCGACGGCTGCCACGCCTGCACGCGGGTGTGCAGCACCGACGCCATCCGGGGGGAGAAGGACGAGGTCCACACCATTGACCAGACCCGGTGCATCAAATGCGGCGCGTGCCTGGAAGTCTGCCAGCCGCATGCGGTGGTGGTGACGTGAGGAGCAGGGTATGCCCAGGGTGACCATCAACGGCATCGAACTCGAGGTGGAGCACGGGACAACCGTCCTGGAAGCGGCCCGCTTCCTGGGCATCCCGATTCCTGCGCTCTGCCACGATGACAGCCTGACCCCCTACGGGGCCTGTCGCCTCTGTCTGGTCGAAGTCGGCGGTCCTCCCCGCAGTCGGCTGCAGAGCGCCTGCACGCTGCCCGTCAGCGACGACCTCGTCGTCCGGACGCACTCCGCCCGCGTGGACCGCGCCCGCCGGCTGTTGCTGGAACTCTACGTGGCCACCTGCCCGCAGTCGAAAACCCTCCAGGACCTCGCCAGCCGCTACGGGGTCCGGCGGGTGCGTCTGGAGCCGGAATTTGAAGACTGCATCCAGTGCGGGAAGTGCGTGCGTATCTGCCGCGAGCAGATGATGGCGGGCGCCATCGGCTTCGCCTACCGCGGACCTCGCCGCAGGGTGATGAGCCCCTTCCGCTGGCAATCGGATCTCTGCCGGCAGTGCGGCGCCTGCCTTCGCGTCTGCCCGGTCGTCGAGCTGCGCTGCCACGGTCCGCAGCCCGAGGCCACCCTCTGCGCCGGCTGCCTGAACTTTGCCCCCGCCTGCCTTGCCTACCATGACCAGGCGATGTGTTTTCTGGATCCCTGCGCGGCCTGCGAACTGGCCGGACCCCTGCGCCCGGATCTGGTCCGGCCGGAATCCCCGCAGGAGACGACGCGCACGTAGAGGAGGCGCGCCATGACCTACTCCCGTCTGAACGCCTCGGCGGCCACGTTGACCAAGAACCGCACCGAGGACTCCATCAGCCCCTTCAGCGGGATGTGCACGACCTGCATCGACGGCTGCATCGGAATGTGCGAGATCGGCAAGTCGGCCTACCGCGGGGCGGAGATGATCTACCCCCAGCCCTTTGGGATCATCACCACCGCGTCGGGCAAGAACTACCCCGTGGATCTCTCCCACTTCACGATCCTAGGGCGGGCCACCGGCGCCTGGGGCATCGAACCCGACAGCGACAAAGCGCTCTTCCCCAACGTCAATCTCGAGGTCACCTGGGGTCGGGAGCCCGGTCTGCGCTCCAGGCTTCCCTTCCTGCTCGCCGCGCTTGGCTCGACGAACATCGCCAAGACCAACTGGGAGAGCCTGGCCATCGGCGCGGCCATATCCGGCACCTGCCTGACCGTGGGCGAAAACGTCTGCGGCATGGACCCGGGGGCGCAGATCTCCGCCGGGCGCGTGGTGTCCAGCAGCGAGCTGGAGTGGCGCATCCGCGTCTTCCGCGACTGGCAGGAAGACGGGTGGGGCGAGATCATCGTCCAGGCGAATGTGGAAGACACCAGGCTCGGTGTCCACGAATACGCCATCCGCGCCCTGGGCGTCACCGCCGTGGAGCTCAAGTGGGGCCAGGGCGCCAAGGACATCGGAGGCGAGGTCAAGATCCGCGACCTGGAGCGGGCGCGCCTGCTCAAGCACCGCGGGTACATCGTGCTGCCCGACCCCGACCACCCGGTCGTCGTCGAGGCCTTCCGCCGCGGCAGTTTCCGCGAGTTCGAGCGTCACTCGCGCGTCGGCATGGCCAGCCGGGACGCCTTCCTGCGCCGTGTCGAGGAGCTGCGCAGGCTGGGCGCCAGGTGGGTCTTCCTGAAGACCGGGGCCTATCGCCCCGCCGACCTGGCCCGTGCCCTCAAGTGGTCCTCCGAAGCCGGGATCGACCTGCTCACCGTGGACGCCGCCGGCGGCGGGACCGGCATGAGTCCCTGGCGCATGATGAACGAGTGGGGCATCCCGGCCGTCGAGCTGCACTCGCTGCTGTACCAGTACTGCCAGCGACTGGCCCGCCAGGGGAGCTACATTCCGCCCATCGCCCTGGCCGGCGGGTTCACCTTTGAAGATCAAATCTTCAAAGGCCTGGCCCTGGTGGCACCCTACGCCAAACTGATCGCCTGGGCGCGGGGACCGCTGGCCGCGGCTATGGTGGGCAAGACCATCGGACGGCGCATCGCGGAGGGCAGCCTGCCCGTCTACATTGAACGCTTCGGCACGACGGTCAACGAAATCTTCGTCGCCGCGCCCGAGCTGCAGGAACGCTACAAGGATCGCTTCCGCCTGATCCCCACGGGGGCCATCGGCCTCTACACCTACTACCAGCGCGTGGCCCAGGGGCTGCGGCAGCTGATGTGCGGGGCGCGCAAATTCACCCTCGCCCACATCGCCCGCGATGACATCGCCGCCCTCACCGCCGAGGCCGCGGCGGCCAGCGGCATCCCGCTGGTCTCCGAGGTCGATCGCGAGGAGGCCGAAGAGATCCTCGCGGCCGCCTGAGCGTTCGCCGACACGCCTGTCTAGGGGAGGCCGGATCGGAACCGGTCCTGCGCCTCGCGCACCGTCTCCTCGGCGGCCGCGGCGCCGGACCAGCCGAATACTTCGGTCTCTTTGTGCTCCAGGGTCTTGTAGACCTCGAAGAAGTGGCGGATCTCGGCCAGGAAGTGCGGGGGAAGGTCGGCCAGATCGGTGACTTCGTGGAACCGCGGGTCGCCGTCGGGGACGGCCAGGATCTTCTGATCCCGCCCTTTCTCGTCCCGCATGTCCAGCACCCCGACCGGCCGCACGGGGACCAGGCATCCCGGGAAGGTCGCCTCGTAGGTCAGGATGAGGACATCCAGCGGGTCTCCGTCCTCGGCCCGGGTATCGAGGATGACGCCGTAGTCCGCGGGGTAGTGCAGCGGGGAGTAGAGCACGCGGTTCAACCGCAGGCGCCCGGCCTGGGCATCGTACTCGTACTTGTTGCGGCTGCCTTTGGGGATTTCAACCAGGGCCTCGACGATCATGCCATCTGCGGGGCCCGGGGCTCCCGCTGCACGGTCTGGGCGAACCCGATGTAGTCCAGGTCCTGTGCCTCGATGCCGAACTGCCGCAGCATGGCCATGGCCTGGGCGCGGTGGTGCACCTCGTGCATCAGCAACTGCATGGCGAGGTCCCCCTGGGCCGCCCGGTAGATCGCGATACGCCGGCGGCCGACCATGCGGTTCTCGACGATGCGGCCGGGTTCGGTGATCGCGGCGAGGGTGGCCCGGGTCTGCGGCATCTGGAGGCGCCAGGCCGCTTCCAGGGCGGCGAAGGTCGGACAGGCTCGCTCCGAGATGGGCCACTCCTCCCAATCGAAGGGCACGGGGAAGGGCTCTTCCCGGATGCGCATGGCCAGCCACCCCTCCGCGGCGGCGATCTCCACCATCGTCCTCCGCAGGGTGTGCAGCCCGAAGGGAAAGGCCTGGGTGTACCGGGCCTGATCGAGCGGCCGGATCCAGTCGAACAGCGTCTCCCTGGCCCGGGAGAGCACGTCGTAGGCGTGGGCGAAGTCGATCATGCCCCTATCATGCTCCAGCGGGTGCCGGGGCACAAGCCGGATCCCCTACGATTATCGGTCCCCGGCCGGGTTTCGGGCCGGAAGGATACATTCTTCCGGGACTCCGAAGGCGACACCCACGACCTCATGAGCGGGGCGCACCGGGAGTCGCGACGAAGGCCTGCAGCCGGCGGAGGGCCCGCAGGCGTTCCGGCTCCCCGATCCGGGCCCGGCGGACGGCCTCCTCCAGGATCCCGGTCGTCCGGTCGTAGGTGAGCCGGTCGACCGGGAAGGGGATCCCGTCCTTTCCGCCGTGGGCGAAGGCGTAGCGAGCCGGATCCCGCCAGGACAGCGGCGCGCCGGCCAGCAGCTCGGAGAGCAGGGCCAGGGCACGCAGCGTCTTTGCCCCCACCTTCGGCAACCCCAGCAGCGCCTCAAAGGTCTGCGGCTGCGCCTCGTAGGTGTGCAGGAACACCCCCGACAGCCGTGCCGGATTGAGGTCCCGGGCCAGGATGGCGTGTCGGGACGGCAGCGCGAGATGGCTCAACCGTTCCAGGTGGTTGGCCAGTTCCCCGGCCGGCCGGCGCGCCAGCGCCGCCATCGCCCCGCGCGCCTCCTCGCCTTCGGCGGCGACCAGGTTGAGCGTCTCCGCGCGCAGATCGCAGCACACCGCGGCGTGCGGCTCGCGGACGAAACTCTCCACCCGCTCGCCCAGCCAGTGATACCGGCGCGCCGTGCGATCCTCCGGCCGCATCCCCTGCTGGATCACCGCCCACTGTCCGGATGTGGTCAAGAAGAAGGTGTGATGATAGAGCTGATAGCCGTCCTGGACCGCGTTGTTGTCCACCTTTGCGGAGAGCCGGCTGGCGTAGACCAACGCGGGCGCGTCAAGGCCGAATCGGTCGCCGTAGGCGCGCAGTTCTTCGGGGGTGCGGCGCGACGCCCTCCCCTTGCCGCCGGCGACGAGCAGCCCGAGATCACGCTCGGTCCCGCGCAGCCCTTCCTTGAGGGCTCCGCACACCGTGGTGGTCACCCCGCTGCTGTGCCAGTCGAAGCCGAGCAGGCAGCCCAGGGCCTGGAACCAGAAGGGGTCGCTGAGACGGCGGAGGACGACCTCCGGGCCGCCGTCCTCAACCAGGGCGGCCACAACGGCGCGGGCCAGCCGGGTCATGCGCTCGAACAGCCAGCGCGGCGCCCGGCCGCCGTGCAGGGGCAGGACCGCCGTCCCGGTCCGTCTCACGTCAGCGACCTCGCCGCTGCAGGATCATCTCTTTGACCCAGACGGCCTGGCCGAGGTGCATGTAGCTGTGGCCGACGACAACCCAGCAGAGGAACCAACCTTTCATCTTGCCCGTCCACAACTCGGCCACCCACATCGACTGCGGCGTGAACGCCCCCTGTTCCACCGCACGCTGGATGAGTGCCGCCTCCACGACCCGGCCCCACTCCGCCTCGGGAAGCGCCTGGACGACCTCCCGGGTACGGCGGCCGACGGCGCTGCGGTAGGCCAGCAGCGCGGGAATATCGACGGCGCGGCTGAGGTCCTCCACTTCCTCGTCGGACATCCCGGTACCGATGTCCCGGCGCGGCACCTGCAGGCGCTCCGACCATTGCCCCTCATCGAAGAGCTGCGCCCGGCCTGCAACGATCACGTTCGTCGCAACGTCTTCGCTTCTGGCCATGTGCCACCAGAGGTAGGCGATGGAATTCCACCCCTGCGGCCGGAGCCGGAGCTGCTCTTCACTGAGCCCCCGCAATCGGCCGTGCGCGAGCGAAAATCCTCCTTCGGGCGCTCCAACTCCCAGGTCGTGGACGATTGCGTGGCTGCGCAGGAACTGCTCGATTAGAGTCATCGGCGATCATCACGCGGGAACTGAATTCCACGACCGGCGCCCGCTTCCCCGGTCGAAGCCGGGGGTGGAGTCCGCACGGCTGACCCCCTCGATCTCCGTCACATTCTCCGGGCCCCACCGAGTATAATCCCTTCTAACAACCCGTCGCACACGAGGGGGCTCACCCCTGAGCTGGCGGTATCCGGCACTCCTGTGGCTTGCGGCGCTGGTCCCGCTCCTCGGCGCCCTCTATGCCGCGCTCCTCCGGCGCGCGCAGCGCCGGCTTGCGGTCCGCTTCCACGCCCACCCGCTGGCGGAGGCGATGCGGTCGACGACATCCCGCCGCCGGCACCTGACGGCGGCGCTCTTCGGCGGCGCCCTCCTGGCCGCGCTGCTGGCCGCCTCCGGCCCCGTGGTTCGGCTGCGCACTCCCACCGGCACTCCCGTCGTGCTGATCATCGACATCAGCCGCAGCATGGAGGAAACCGACATCCGCCCCAGCCGGATCGAGGCGGCCCGGTCGGCGGCCCGCGAGTTCGTGCGCCGCCTGCCCCGGGAAAGCCGGGTGGCGCTGGTCAGCTTCGGCAACTTCGCCACCGTGGTCGTGCCGCTGACCGACCGGCGGGAGGCGATGATCGACGGCATCAACGGCCTGCGCACGCAGCTGCGGACCCAGCTGGGCCCGGGCCTGCTGGAAGGCGTGCGGGCGGTGACCGGTGAGGGCCCCGCCATGCCGCTTCCGGCCGGGACAGCCTACCGCGCCGCGGCGATCCTCCTCTCCGACGGCCGGGCCAGCGACGGTATCCTGCCGGAGGAGGCCGCACAGGAAGCGCGGCGCCGGGGCGTCCGTGTGTACACCGTAGGGCTGGGGACGACGGCGGATCCCTCCGCGTTCCGCAGCGGCTACTTCGGCGTCCTCGACGAACCCACGCTGAGGACGATCGCGGATGTGACCGGCGGCCGGTACTATCGCGCCGAGGAGGTCGGGCAGCTCCACGAGATCTACCGGGATCTGGCCCGCACCATCGGCTGGACCCGGAATCCCACGGAGATCGCCCACGCCGGTGCGGCAATCGCGGCGCTGCTGCTCGCCGCCGCCGTGGCCCTCCGGGTACGCCTCACCCCGATCGGTTAACAGCCCATCGCGGAGCTCTCGCCCCTGATCGTCGGGGTTGAACTCAGTAGGCCAGCCAGCCGGCGTCGGCGGTGATCACGGCGCCGTTGAGGAAGCTGGCCTCATCCGAGGCCAGGAAGGCGGCCAGGGCGGCGATCTCCTCCGGTTCTCCCTGTCGGGGCATGGCCCCCAGCGTCTTCTTGAGCGTCTCGTACCCACGGGGGCTGGGGTCGCCGCCGATGCTGATGCCGGTCTTCACCCCGCCGGGAGCGATGGCCACACACCGGATGCCGTCGCCGCCGTAGGAGGCGGCGACGTTCCTGGTCAGGCCGATCAGGCCGTGTTTAGAGGCCGTGTAGGCCACACCCGCCCGGCCGCCGGCGAGGCCGCCGACGGAGGCAATGTTGATGATCACCCCTCCGCCCGAACGCACCATGACGGGGATCGCGGCGCGGCACAGCATCATCGGCCCGGTCAGGTTCACGGCCAGTACGCGGCTCCAGACCTCGTCGGTCACCTCCCCCACGGGCAGGAAGCGGTCCATGATCCCGGCGTTGTTGACCAGAATGTGCGGCCCGCCGAGATCCTGCGCGGTCTGGACCAGCCGGTCCACATCGGCCTGCACGGTGACGTCCATCCGCACCGTCGTGACGGCCGGGACGCCCCGGAACTGCTCCAGTCCCGCGGCCACGACGTCGGCGGCGACAACCTGAGCCCCTTCGGCCACGAAGCGCTGCACCATCGCCCGCCCCATACCCGCTCCGGCGCCCGTGATGATCGCGACCCGATTCTCCAGCCGTCCCATCTCTCCCCCTCCTCGCCGATCCCTATTCGCGATCCCGCCGGCTGTCCGCCTGTTCCTCGCTCCCTATGATCAGCGCCTGGCTCAGCGACTGCGTCCGGCGAGGAAGGCGCGGAATGCCTGGCCCGGCGGGCGCAGGGTGCCGTCGGGATTCATCAACGCCCGGGCCTGAGGCGCGTCGATGCTGAACCACACGACGTACGGCAACCCGAGCTCCGCCGCGGCGTGGAGCAGCGCCGTCGTCGTCCGGGGGTCGTCGTCGTGCTGGCCGATCTCATTGGTCACCAGCGGCAACCCCGTCTGCCGGCGCAGGTAGGCGGCCGCCTCGCGGAGCGCCTGCGGATCGGCGATGTACCAGTGGAAGTTGAGGTAATCCGCGCCGGCGGCGCGGTACTCTCCCAGCAAGGCCCTGCCCCGCGCCACCTGCTCGCGCACCTGCGGTGAGTTCAGCCGCGCCCGCTGGGAGGGGGTGAAGGCGCGACGGGCGAACTCCTCGGCGCGCGCAGGATCCCCGTCCTCTCGATAACCCTCGTAGACCAGCAGCGCCACCAGGCCGCTGACCAACCCGCCGTTGGTGCACGGGATGCGCCGGGCGCGGGCCACCGCACAGGCGGCCCGCAGTTCCGCTCCGTATTCCTGCGGCGTGCCGCGGTAGAACAGGGCGGAGTTCTCCTCATTCTCCACGACCAGGAGCGCCGGGCGATGGGTGTCCAGAATTTCCCCCACGGCCCGCTGAAAGGCGGCCAAGTCTGCGGGAGGCGCCGCCGGCCTGAGGGGACCGGCGGCGGCATTGCGCACGGTCAACACGATCCCGAAACCGGCCTGCGCGAAAGCCGCCGCCTCCGGATCCGCTCCCCGCCAGGCGGGTATCCGGATGTCGTTGGGCCGGACGTAGCGCACCCCGAGGGTCCGCGCCACGGCAATGCGCTGCTCCACTCCCATACCCGACGCCCCCAGCATCACGCCGAAGGCCGGGACCTGCGCCGGATGAGCGGAAGGCGCTGCAGGCGCCTGGGGAGCCGCCGCGAGCACCGCCAGGAAAACAACAGCGAAGGTTCGGATGGTCATCGGGGGAGCCACCGGGGGCGGGGTAGCATCTGGGCCTCTGGCCCACCCTGCCACCCTAGTTGCTATCCCCGCACGAGTCAAGCCGCCGCAGGCCCCGCACCTTGGCAGCAAAGGTACGAGTGTGCTCTAATAGTATTTAGATATAACTAGTAGTCGCGCCATCCGCGGAGGTGACGCCGGTGTTCAAACCGTGGGCCGGTCCGTTTCGCGGACGGTTCTTCGGCCGAGGAGATCTGAAGTACCTCATCCTGGACCTTCTCAAGGACAGGCCGATGCACGGCTATGACATCATCCGGGCTCTCCAGGACCAGTTCGGCGGCTTCTACGCGCCCAGCCCGGGAGCGGTCTATCCCACATTGCAGATGCTCGAGGACATGGGCTACGTCACGTCCAGCCTCCAGGATGGGAAGAAGGTGTACACCATCACCGAGGAGGGGCGGCAGTTCCTCACCGAGCGCCGGGAGGCCGTGGAGGAGATCCGGACCCGGTTCGGTCACTGGTGGGACTGGTGGGGGCCCGCGTACCGGGAACTCTGGGATCTCGGGCACGCGCTCCGCAGCCGGGCCCCGTGGCACCGCGTGAACCCCGACAAACTTCGGCGCATCCGCGAGGTCGTCGCCCGCGCCCGTCAGGAGATCGAGGGCATCCTCCGGGAGTGAGGCACTGGTTGGACACCCGGAGCCGCGGGTAGTGCTCCAGTGGCGTTCGAGGTCCTGCTGGATCTACTGGTGATCCTGTCGAGACATGCTGCCGGCGGTGGATCACGACGATGCGCTGCCGCTGACGGATGCGGCGCAGATAGTGCTGAGACGCGACTTCACCTGGCCAGTCTATGCATCTGGGAGACGCGCCGTGCCAGTTCCCCCACTAAATCCGCGGGGGCGGTCGTCTGCCGGAACGTGTCCACCAGCCTCCGATAGTACCACAGAGTCCCCGCCTTGCCGCCGCCGAACCTGGACCACACCCTGTCGCCGACCCGGTGCAAATCCTTAACGATCGTGGATGCGTTGTGCACCTTGTCGGCCAGTGACACCAGGAGTGCCCCCTCAGAGGCTGTTCGCAGGTGCGTCAGGTAAGTCTCCTTACGCACCCGCCATGGCGACTTGCGAACCGTCAACCGGTCGCTGCACTCCCCCACGATCGAGGCGACCCTGCCTCCAAAACGCCGCCGGATTTGCGCCAGCGTCTTTCTTCCGCCCTGGTCCTCCACCGCGTCGTGCAGGAGGGCAGCGATGGCCAGGTCTTCATCCCCGCCGTATTCCAGGACGAGCCCGGCCACCACCAGCAGGTGGCCGATGTACGGGATGCGCGTCCGTTTGCGGTATTGACCTCGGTGCAACCGATGGACATATCTCAAGGCTTGCTGGAACTTGCGCCCAAGTCTCGGCCAGGCTACGCTTCGCGCCATCAGCGTCTCCCTCGCGTCCGCCCAGTGCCTACTCTCGGCTCGGCTTTCACGACCAGAGATTTGGACAGAAGGATGTCGGATCCTCACAGGCCCGAGGCGGCTCCTCGGTAGCGACAACTACCGCAGAAGAGGAGGCGCGCTGAGCGATACAACGACGACTTGACGCGCCTCCTCTCCGTCGTCGCCTGCCGCGTCAGTTAAGCGTACGTACTCGAGCGCTTTGTCCGGGACGTCGCGCATCGTATGGACACGGGCGATCTGCCGATCTCCCATCATCGTTCGGACGCCTGTGTGCTACAAGAACCGCTCCCCCATCCCGACGGTGCCAACACCCATGCACGCCGCTGTCGCGAAGGATCGCCCGCCCCCAGCGCGAAGGTCGGCGGGAGGAGAGGACCGCCGTGGGCCGACGGGTGGTGCTCATCTGGATGGCGCTGGTGGGGCTCGCTGCAGCCGCTCCCGACCTCCCGGCGCCCGCCGGTCACGAATCCAGTTCGGGGGTGGCGATCACGGGCGGCGGGTTCATCACCGCCACGGCGGTGTGGGTCACGCCCGGCCTGACCGAGCAACCCTACTACGCCATGTGGGTATCCGACGCCCAGACGCGCGCGATCCATCGGCGCGCCGCCGCTTCGTACACGGTGATGCTGCTGGAGCTGGCGAACAACAGCCGTCTCCGCATCGAAGGATTCCTCTCCCTGAACGTCCGCCTGCGGATCCTCGACGAGTATTACCGCCCGATTTCGGATGAAGCGCTGGCGCGGACGTTTCCAGACCTGATGCCGGCGCAGGGACGTGAGCAGATCATGCCCCACCAGCGGCTGGTAAGACCGTACGCCTTCCCGAAGGTGCCGGTGCGCGACCAGCCCATTGCCTTCGTCACCCGTCCGCTGTGGCTGTTCGACCGGCACACCCAGATCGGTCAACTCCCCGACTTTGAGCTGCGTTTTAACCCAATCCGGCTCGCGTTTCCACCCTAGGCAGTCCTGCGGCATCCAGGACACCGCTGCCATGACAGCGGGACGTCCGCTGTTTACAGTCAAAGCGATGAAAAAACTGCTCCTTATGCTTCTTCTGCTCCTTGCTCCTGAGACGTCTGCCCAAGAGCCCAGATCAGGGAGAACTGGTGCGGACTATCCAGGCCGTGGCCGCCGGCGAGGCTCTCTTCGGACCGGCCATTGCCCGACGGCTGACTACCTTCTCCTCCGCGCCCCGGCCGCAGGCGGCGATCCCATTCCCTGAACTCACCGAACGCGAGCACGAGGACGACCAGCGGAACCCGCCCTGGTTGCGGATTGGAGCGGGCGATGGGATTTGAACCCACGGCCCTCGGCTTGGGAAGCCGATGCTCTACCCCTGAGCTACGCCCGCTCGGCTAACCCAGATTATACACCACTTCCGCCCTGTCCATACCCCGCCCGCCGTGACCGGGCTATCCGAGGTGCGCCTCGAGGTGCTCGACGACGGCCCGGGCGATGGCGTCCTTGCCCACCACGGTCTGCGCCAGGCGGCCGTCGGGGGTGATGAAGTAGCCGGTGTGGTGGCCTTCCTCAATCTCCCGGAGGTCGTTGGCCACGACCAGGTCGCAGCGGTTCTTCTTCAGGAACTGGTAGGCAATCTCGCGGAGCTCTTCGGGGGTCTTGCCCACCTCCAGCTTGAAGCCGACCAGGTAGGTGTCGGGGTCCAGCTCCTTCACCAGGCCGATCACCTTCGGTGTCGGCACCAGCCGCACGATCCATTCCTCGACGCCGCTCCCCGTCTTCTCCGACCGGACCACATCCGGCTGGAAGTCGAGGACCGCCATGGGGTGCACGACGGCGTCGTAGCCTTTGGGGATCTCGTCGCGGAACACGCTGACCAGATCGTCAATCGTCTCCACGGCGATCATCGTCAGGTGATCGGCGTGACCGCGCACCACGGGGAGCTGGCTGGGACGGCCGTAGACGAAGGTGACGTGCGCGCCGCGCGGGATGGCTTCCTCGGCGATCAGCGCCCCCAGGCGGCCCGTGGCCTTGTTGGTGATGTAGCGGACGGCGTCCAGGGGGGCGCGCGTCGGACCGGAGGTGATGAGCAGTTTCTTGCTGCGCAGCGCCATCGCCCCTCGCGGCCTCCCTCCGTCAGGCCGTCCCGGGAACGGGGAACCGCAGGCAGAACGCCCGCACCTGGTCCCGCATCTGGGACAACCGCGCGCTGTCCTGGATCGCCTTCCGGAAGCGCCGCAACTCCGCGGCGCGCTCCTCGCGGCCCTCGGGGAGGCGGAACTCCCTGATCTCGGCGGCCACCTCCGCGATCCACGCTGCGATCTGGTCCATCTCCGCTTCGCGCATCCCCCGCGTCGTAGCGGCGGGTGTCCCCAGGCGGATGCCCGAGGGATAGAAGGCGGAGGAGGGCTCGCCGGGGATGGTGTTCTTGTTGACGGTGATTCCGACCCGGTCCAGGGCTTCCTGCAGGAAGACCCCGCGGCCCGGCCCGTCCGGGGTCAGGTCCAGCAACACCATGTGGTTGTCGGTCCCGCCGGTGACCAGCCGCAGGCCGCGGCGCATCAACCCGGCGGCCAGCGCCTTCGCGTTCGCCACCACCTGGCGGCCGTAGGCGGCAAAAGACGGCTGCGCCGCCTCGCCCAGGGCCACGGCGATCGCCGCCGTGGTGTGGTCGTGGGGACCGCCCTGGAGCCCCGGGAAGACGGCGCGGTCGATCCGCTCGGCGAGTTCGGGATCCTTGTCCAGCCCCTTCCGGGTGACCATGATCATCGCCCCGCGCGGCCCGCGCAGCGTCTTGTGCGTGGTGGTGGTGATGATGTGCGCGTAGGGGGCCGGGCTCTTGTGCACGCCAGCCACGACCAGTCCCGCCACGTGGGCGATGTCGGCGGCGAAGAAGGCGCCCACCTCGTCCGCCACCTCGGCGAACCGCTCGAAGGGAAACTCCCGGACGTAGGCCGTGGCCCCGCACCAGATCAGCCGCGGTCGGTGCTCCCGCGCCAGACGCCAGACCTCGTCGAAGTCGATGTAACCTTCGGCCGTGACGTGGTAGGGGACGCTGCGGTAGTAGGTGCCGGTGACGCTCACCTTCCAGCCGTGGGTGAGGTGACCGCCGTCGGGCAGGTTCTGCCCCATGATGGTGTCGCCGGGCCGGCAGGTGGCCACATACACGGCCAGGTTGGCCGGGCTGCCTGAGTAGGGCTGGACGTTGGCGTGGGGCACGCCGAAGAGGGCTCTGGCCCGCTCCTGGGCCAGGCGCTCGATATCGTCCACGTTCTCGTTGCCGCCGTAGTAGCGCCGGCCCGGATAGCCTTCGGAGTACTTGTTGGTGAAGACGGACCCCATCGCTTCCAGCACGGCCTCGGAGACGTAGTTCTCGGAGGGGATGAGTTCGACGCCTTCCCGCTGGCGGCGACGCTCCGCCTCCAGGATGCGGAAGACAACCGGATCGCGCTCGGACAGGGCCATGAGGATCACCGGGAAGACCCCTTCTGCGCCACGGAAGAGGCAACCTGCGGGCGGGCCGGCGGAAGGGTCAGCGCGGCACGGGATCCCGCACGACCACCGGATCGCCGACCCGGATGGCGCCGGCGCCCTCCACCGCGACCACGCGGGCCAGCTGGCCGCGCCGGCCGCGGAGCGTCTCCTGGAAGGCGACGGGGTCGGAGACGCCGTTGAGCGCGCCGATGTGTGTGCAGGGTTCGCACGGGCCGCTGAGCTCGAGCGTCGCCTCGCCCACCTGCAGCCGGGTGCCCGCCGGGAGGCGTTCCAGGACGGCCAGATCGACCGTGATCTGATCGCGGAGGTCGCCGGGACGCAGTCCAAGCCCCTCCAGCGTCCCGCGGTCGGCGAGCAACACCTGGCGGCGGGACCCCGGCTTCGTCTTCCCGTGGATGTCGCCCTCCAGCCCGTGGTCCACCAGGGCGCGGACCTCCACCACGGCGCGGGGGCGTTCCCCGTGGCGGGCGACGAGCTGCAGGTTAACGACGGTCCCGCGCATCATGAGAGAACTCAGGTTCAGGACGTTCGAGGTCGGGCCCGTCCACCTCCTCCAGATGCTCCAGCGGCTCCCAGGGCGCGAGCGCCCCGTCGCCCTCGGCCGGACGGGGCTCCGGCGTCCTCCGCTCGGCGGACCCGCTGCCCACGGGGATCAGCCCCCCGTAGTGCATCGCCACCACCTTGGTCACATCGCGGCCGAAGAACCACCACAGCACGGGGGCGATCACCATCCACCCGGCGGGGCCGGCTTCGCCGAAGGTCTTGACCAGATCGAGCATGCGTGCGGGCGCGAAGATCATCGCGCCGACGATGAGGAGGGAGATCGCCGGCCTGATCAGCGCGATCACGCTGTTCGCCCACATGTACACCCGCGCGGGATCGGGACTGGTGGCGCGGACGAAATCCACCCAGACCTGCGCCTTCGTCTTCTCCAGATCGGCCACCGCCCTGCGGAACTCCACCTCCTCCGCCGGCTCGCGCAGCAGGCCGATCCCCTTCAACAGATCCACCAGCGCCTGGATCAGTGCTCCGGAAAGCTGCATCACCCACCCTCCTCCCCACCGACCCCGATGTAGACGGCTTTGCGCTGCGGGTCGTAGGCCACCCGCCAGCCCAGCGCCGCGGCCAGCGCGCGCACCCGGAGATAGACGCGGCCCCCGCGCACCAGCAGCGCGTCGGAGGGCAGGTATCGGCCGAGCAGCCACAGGCTGAGGCTCCGGGCCGGCAACAGGTCCGCGGCGACCTGCTCCATCACGGCGATCAGGCGCCGCGCGTAATCGGGCGCGGTGGCGTACCCGGCCCGGGCGATGTCCAGGGCAAAGCGCCGGGCGTCGCGGGACTGCCTGTAGGCGCGCAGCGCGGGATGATAGCGCGGGTTGACGCGGAAGAAGCGCAGGTAGTCGCCGACATTCTGGGCCACGGAGGGGTAGGCGCGGAAGAGCGAGCCCGGGGCGCACCCGGCGGCCAGGGCGGCCGCGCGCGACGGGTAGACGCGGTGGCGGCCCAGAACAAGCGCATCCCCCCGTCCGGCCATCCACTCCCTGGTCGTGCCGCTGTACACGGCGCCGGGCCACGACGCCGTGGCCTTGATGCCGTACCAGGCCCGGCCGAGCCTGGCCAGGCCCGACCGTCCCCAGCGGCTCTCCAGCACCGCCTGGGCCACCATCACCGCGCCCGGCACTCCCATCGCTTCCGCCCGGGGGACGAAGGCGCGCACCTGCCTCAGAAAGGATCGGCCATGGCGCAGGGATAGCGCGTCGGCGCGGCGCCGGGGAAGTCCCCCATCCTGAGGACCCGGGACGCGCGTCACAGAGATGTGCGACCCGGAGCGCGACGCTAGGGCAGCCAGATCGTCTTTTCCGCGGCGGGAGTCCTCCGCTTCTGCGGGACGGCCGCAGGGTAGCCCAGGTACAGGACGCCGATGATCCGCCGGTCGTCCGGGAGTCCGAGCAGCGTGCGCAGCGGCGCGCCGTCCACGATCCCCCGGCCCGTCCGGAAGTACGTGCCGATCCCGTGCGCCCACGCCGCCAGCATCACGGCATAGGCGGCGGCGAAGGTCGCCCAGTAGTTCTCCTCCTGCAACTCGGGGTCGGGATGCCCGGCCGAGGTGAAGACGACGATCGCCGGCGTGCGCACGGTGTCCTCGTAGATCTTGTGCAATGCGGCCTGGGCTTCCGGCGCGTCGGGATTGGGCAACAGGCTGCGGCGGGCCTCCCGGCGGATCTCGGCGAAGCGGCGTTTGCTCTCCTCCCCCAGGACGAAGAACTGCCACGGCTCGGTGAGGCGGTGGTTCGGCGCCCAGACCGCGGCGTCCAGCAGCTCTTCGATGAGCCGGCGCGGAATGGGATCGGGTTTGAACTGCGCGATGCTGCGGCGGGTCTTGATGAGCTCCAGGATGTCCATGGAAGGAGTATTCATCCGTCCTCCGCCCTATACTCCTTCTTCTGCCCGGTGATACAACAGGTATCGTGATGACCTTGTGGCGCCTGGCCTGGCGCAATGTATGGCGCCACCGCCGGCGGACCGTGCTGTTGATCCTGGTGGTCGCCTACGCGGCGTTTGCCACCATCCTCTACTGGGGGATCAATGACGGATATGCGGCGTCCGTGCTCAACGCCCAGGCCCGTTTTGTCGGCGCGCCGGTCCTGATCATGACGCCGGACTACCGCGACGACCCCGATCCGGAGCACGCCCTGCCCGACCTCGCCCTGACCGCCGCCCTCCGGGAGGTCCCCCGGGTCCGCGGCATCGCGCCGCGGCTCGAATTCCCCGCGCTCATCCGCTCGGCGTACACGGCCGAGTCCGCGGTAGCCCGGGGGATTGAGCCACAGCGGGAACGCGAGGTCAGCGCCGTCCCTGCGCACATCGTCGCGGGACGCATGCTGCAAAGACCCGGAGAGCTGGTGCTGGGCAGAGCCCTCGCCGAACGCCTCGACGTCCGTCTGGGAGAGCGGGCGGTCGTGGACACGGCCGGGCCGGCGGGGCCGCGGGCCGCGGGCCTCGTCCTCGTCGGCCTGGTGGAGACCGGCGTGTCCCAGGTGGACGAGAGACTCGTCCTGGTCGACCTCGCCGACGCCCGACGTCTCACCGGCGTAGACACGGCCACGGCGCTCGCCCTGGACGTCCCGCGCGGCGAGGAGGAGGCGGCGGCGGCGGAGTTGCGGCGATTCCTTCCGCCCGTGGTGGCGGCCTACGGGCCTGCCGAGATGCTCGGAGCGATCCGGCAGGACCTGGAATCGAACCGCGTGGCGGCGATCCCCATCGCCTTTCTCTTCGCCCTGGTGGCGGCCGCGGCCGTCACGAGCACGACGACGGTGAGCGTCATCGAGCGAACCCGCGAGTTCGGGATGATCGCGGCGGTGGGCCTGGCCCCGGTCCGTCTGGCGCGGGTCGTCGTGCTGGAGTCGGTCATCACCACCGTGCTGGGGTGGATCGTCGGTCTCGCCGCCGGGTACGGCGCGGTCGGCCTGCTGGCCCGAATCAACCTGCTCGGCGCCGCCTTTGGCGGATTCGTCGGGGCCTGGTCCAGCGTTCCCCTGACCAGAGAGATCTACACGGCGGTGCGCCCGGCGTACGCGCTCTACGCCTCGATGACCGTGTTCGTCGGCGCAGTGCTGGCGGCCCTGATCCCCGCCCGCCGCGTCCGCCGGTTGCGGCCGGCGCAGGCGATGCGTATCGAGTGAGAGGGAAAGAGCATGGTCCGGACCGTGTGGACTCTCGGCATCCTGGCGGCCCTGCTCGCCTCATCGGCGGGCGCCGGCGCACCGGCGCCCGATCCGCAGGCCGTGCTGCGGGCGATCGAGGACAACCACCGCGGGGGCAGCGGCCGGTTCACCATCGCGCTAACCGTGGTCCGGCCGGGGCGGCAGACCGAGTACGTGCTGGACATCTGGAGCGACGGCGAAGACCGCGCGCTGGCCGTGGTCCGCGCGCCCGCCCGCGACGCCGGGCAGGCCTTCCTGCGGGTCGGTGACAACCTATGGCTCTACAACCCCCGCCTCAAGCGGGCGCTGCGCCTGCCGCCCAGCGGCCGCAGCGAGAGCTTCCTCGGTTCGGACATCTCCTACAGCGACCTGGCCGGGCGCGACGCGGAGCAGGACTACACGCCGCGTATCGCCGGCACCGCGGAAGGGGTGATCACCCTCGAGCTGCGGCCGAAACCCGGGGCGCCGACGCCGTACGGGAAGCTCCTGGTGCGGGCGCAGGCCGCCACCTATGCCCCGCTGGAGTGGACCTTCTACGACCAGCGCGACCGCGCGGTCAAACGCGTCACCTTCTCCGACCATACCCGGGTCGGAGCCCGGCTGTTCCCGACCCGCACCGTGGTCGAGGATCTGCTGCGCGAAGGGTACCGCACGACGGCGTCCCTCCGGGACCTCCGGTTCGGAGCCGTCCCCGAGACCTGCTTCACGTTACAGGCCCTGGAACAGGGGTGCGAGTAGTTGTTCGCCTTCGCCTGGCGCAGCATCTGGCGCAACCGCAGCCGCAGCCTCGGGGCAGCGTTCGCCGTCGCCTTTACGGTGTGGATGAGCATGACCTACTTCGGCCTGTCCAACGCCGCCCGCGATGGGATGTACGTCAACCTCACCGACACCGTGGGTCACATCCAGATCCACATCCGCGGCTACCGTGCCGTCCGCGACTTCCGCGAGGCGGTCCTCCCCCGAGCCGCCGCCCTTCGCGACCGCCTCACCCGCGCCCTTGGGGACGGCCTGATCGTCGAGGCGCTGGAAGTGCCGGCCCTGCTCTCCGGCGAAGACCGCGCCCGCGGTGTCCTGCTGGTGGGGCTGAGGCAACCGCCGGCGCTGCGGCGGCGGTTTGCGGACAAGTTCGTCCGGGAAGGACGGCTTCCCGACCCGGAGGACCTCGAGGGCATCGCGCTGGGCCGGGCTCTGGCCCGCACCCTCCAGGTGCAGATCGGCGACGCGGTCTACGCCTATGCGCCGGGCACGGAGGGCACCGGGGCGTCGGCCTACGTCGTCGTCGGAATCCTCCGCTTTCCCGACCCGGCGCAGGATGCCCGCGGGGCGGTGCTCTCCCTGCCCGCCGCCCAGGAGCTGGCCGCGTCGGACGCCGTCTCCCGGTTCGAGGTCCACGTTCCGGAGTTCCGCCGCACCACGGACGACGCGGCACTGGTTCCGCTGGCCGCCAGGCTGCAGGCGGCGCTGGGCAACGAGGTCGTGGTGGAGACCTGGCGGGAGACCTATCCCGCCATCAGCAGCCTGGAACGGGCCCTGCGGCCCATCCTCACGGTCTTCCTCGGCCTGTTCTTCATCCTGGCCGGGCTGCTGGTCCTCAATACCGTCTACCTCAGCGTGGTGGAGCGCACGCGCGAGTTCGGCGTCATCATCGCCCTCGGGGCGAACCGCCGGCGGGTCCTGGGGATGGTCCTCCTGGAAAGCCTCCTCCTCTGCGGCAGCGGCGCGGCCGTGGGCCTGGCGGTGGGCTCGGCCACGGTGGCGCGCCTGGCCCGCGGGTACTCCTATCCCGGCGCGTGGCGGGAGGTGGTGGAGGCCTACGGTCTCCCCGAGGTGATGTACGGCAGCATTGCCCCCGTAGAGGTGGCAATCATCGTCGCCTTTGTGATCGGCATCGGCGTCCTGGCCGCGCTCCTGCCGGCCCGGACCGCCGGGCGGCTCGCGCCGGTGGAGGCGATGCGGTTCGTGGCCTAGCCGCGCGCTGCGGTCGGCGCGTGAATGCATCGGAGGATGAACACGATGGAACCGCTGATCAAAGTCCGCGGGTTGACGAAGGTCTACCGGACCGACGGACAGCAGACCCCTGCTCTGCGTGGGGTGGACCTGGAGATCGCGCCGGGGGAGTTCACGGCGGTCGCCGGACCCTCGGGCAGCGGCAAGAGCACCTTGCTGCACCTCATCGGCGGCCTCGATCACCCCACCGCGGGGGAGGTGTGGCTGGAAGGACAGCGCATCGACCGGCTGGACCACAACCGGTTGGCCGAACTGCGCCTGCGCCACTTCGGCTTCGTCTTCCAGGCCTACAACCTGATCCCGGTGTTGACTGCACTGGAGAACGCCGCCTTCGTCCTCGAACTGCAGGGGCGTCCCCGCAGGGAGCGGGAGGAGCGCGCCCGCCGCGCCCTGGGCGACCTGGGGATCGGCGAACTGTGGAACCGGCGGCCCAACCAGCTCTCCGGAGGCCAGCAGCAGCGGGTCGCCGTGGCCCGGGCCCTGGCGGCCCGTCCCCGGCTGATCCTCGCCGACGAGCCCACGGCCAACCTCGACGGCGCCACCGGCGGCGCCCTCATCGACGAGATGCGGCGCCTGAACCGCGAGCACGGGGTGACCTTCCTCGTCGCCACCCACGACCCGCGCCTGCTGGAGCGGGTGCGGCGGATCGTCCACCTCGAGGACGGGCGTGTCGTGCGGGACGAGACGCGGGAGGCGGGATGACCTTCCGGGAGAGGCGCGGGCCCGCGGTCCCCCTCGCCGCCTGCGTCGCCGTCGCCGTCTTCACCGCCGTGTGGCTCTCCGCGCCGGCCTCTGAGGCCTCCGCCGCCTCGTCCGTCGAGTTCACCACCGTCACCTTCCTGCAGTCCGGTGCGCCGGCGACCTGGTTCCTCCGCGGCCTGATCCACCTGGAGCGCCGGGCCGCGCTGGGATCCGACGCCGTCACCCTCACCCTGGATCCCGGCGTCCTCCTCGATCTCAGCGGGCTCGGATCGACCCGGTGGTCCTGGGGCCTGACGGAGGCCTACCTCCGGCACCGCCGCGGGCCGTACGAACTGCGGGCGGGCGTGGAGCGCCTGCCGCTGGAGAGCGCGCGTCTGATGATTCCCTTCTCCGTCGAACCCGTGGATGCGCTCGGAACCAGACTCGGTCGCGCCGGACTC
>JAVKHY010000016.1 GCA_031459765.1 Armatimonadota bacterium
CCCGTCGGCGAAACTCGTCGTGCTATAGGTGGTGACGTTGCCGTTGGCGTCGCGCTCTTCAGCGATGAGGCTCCCCGAGAAGGTGCGGGTCGCCCCCTTGGGCAGGGCGATGGTGTGCAGGCCGTCCCAGGTGCAGTTCACCGAGGTGGCCTGGATGTTGCCGGTGATCCGCAGCCCCCCGGCGGCCTGCGGGGAGAGCCGGGGACTGCCGGTCGCCCCCGCCCTCGGGTCGATGGGTTCCTGCGGCGTGCAGTTGTAGTGGAGGGTCATCGTCGCGTAGCTTCCCACGTCCTTGACGTAGCGCTGGTAGCGGTGCAGGGCGTCCGGAGAGGTCCACTCCTCCACGAAACGAAACGCAGCCCGGTTGCCGTCGGGCTCCAGCACATCCGCCCCCAGGACATCCAGCAGGTGGTTGAACTGGAAGCGGAAGGGGCCGTTAGGGGGCGGCGGCGGGCCGGCGGCGGCGGCCGGCGAGGTAAGATCCCGGGGCTGAGCGTTGGTGTAGGCGCGCACCACCAGCGGCACGCGCCCCGGCCCCCAGATGTCCACCGCCCGCACCGTCAGGTGCCCGTCCCGCACATCGACATCGAGCGATAGCTCGGGAAGCCGCTGCTCGGGCTGCTGGCCCAGCGGATCCTCGGGCAGCGGCAGCGGCGGGGCGAAGGGGGCCTGCGCAGACGCCGGAGGCGCCAGGTCCGGCAGCAGACTCGCCGCCAGGAAGACGGCGGTGAAGAGACCAGTCAGACCGGCGCGCAGCCGACGGCGGCGCATGGCGGGGCCTCCCGGACTCAGCGACCGAGACGAGATTGTCGCTTGAAACTGTGTTTACGCCCGTGATACCCGGAGTCGTTCGGAATTAGACTTCCTTATCATACATACTGAGGTGAGGTCCGGGAGGAAAGTCGAGGGCCCTGCCGGAGGACGGCAGAATCGGGACAAATCAGGCGTCAGGCTAGCGGGCTTGGGCGGCGGCCGGGTCGGCGGTGAGCCCGCCGGCCACAAGCAGACGCATCAGGGTCTGGGCCACGGCAGCCGGGTCGTGGCGGAGGACGTCTTCTTCGCTGATCAGGTAGCCCTCCACGGGGATGACGCCCAGGGCCCGGATGGTCTCGATGTCCGGCTCCACAGGGATGGCCCCTTCCGCCTCGTAGCGGGCCAGGAGGGCACGGTTGCGCGGGCGCTGGACGTTGACCAGGACATGGGTGAAGAGGCCGTCGCCCGCCTGGCCGATGAGTTGGCGCACGTGCTCGCTGGCGGTGAAGCCGTCGGTTTCTCCGGGCTGGGTCATGACGTTGCAGACGTAGACGCGCAAAGCGGCCCGGTTGGCGCGGATGGCCTCGGCGACCCCGCGAACCAGCAGGTTGGGGATGACGCTGGTGTAGAGGCTGCCCGGCCCCAGGACGATGAGCTCGGCCTCGGCGATGGCCTGCAGGACCTCCGGAACCGGGGCGACGTCGGCGGGCTTGAGGGCCACGCGCGTGATGCGCCGGCGGGCCCGGGTGATCTGCGACTCGCCCTCGATCACCGAGCCGTCTTCGAAGGTCGCGGCCAGCACGACGTCCTCGACGGCGGAGGGCAGGACCCGGCCGCGGATGTTCAGCACCTTGCTCGTTTCCTTGACCGCACTCTCCAGGTCCCCCGTGACCCCGGCCAGGCTGGCGATGAAGAGGTTGCCGAAGGCGTGGCCGTCCAGGGCGCCGCCCTGGAAGCGGTATTCGAACAGTTGCGTCATCAGCGGCTCGCTCTCGGCCAGGGCCACCAGGCAGTCGCGGATATCGCCCGGCGGGAGGATGCCCAGTTCGCGGCGGAGCCGGCCCGAGGAGCCGCCGTCGTCGAAGACGGTGACTACGGCGGTGAGGTGGTCGGTGTAGGCCTTCAGCCCGCGCAGCAGGGTGGAGAGTCCCGTCCCGCCCCCGATGGCCACGATCCGACGGCCGCGGCGGCGATGGCGCTGCTGGTGCAGGACCTCCACCAGCGTCGTCTCCCCGCGGGGCATCAGGGCGCCGGCGATCGAGGCGATGGTGCCGCGCAGGCCGTAGAAGACCACGGCCGCGCCGACCACGAGGAGGGCCGCCCCGAAGATCGCCGGAGAGATCGAGCCGCGGGTCAGGATGAGGAGCGACAGCGCGGCCCGGAAGACGAGGTACTCCACCCAGCCCAGCGGCTTGACATTCGCCAGCAGGGAGGTCCCGGCGCTGATCACGAGGATGCCCGCGGCCAGCAGCGCGGCCCACCGCTTCACGCCGATGCCCGGGGCGAACCAGCGCGACCACTGCCGCAGTCGGACGCTCACGAAGGTCCTCTGGCCCTTGCCTTATTCCTTGCGCACGTCGCGGTGCCGCACGGTGACGGTGTAGCCGCGGTCCTTCAGGTAGGTGGAGAGTTCGTCGGCCAGCACCACCGAGCGGTGCTTGCCCCCGGTGCAGCCGATGGCCACGGTGAGATGGGACTTCCCCTCCTCCACGTACTGCGGCAGGAGGTAGTCCATCATCTCAATCAGCTTGCGCATGAACTCCCGGCTGGCCGGCTGCGACAGGACGAAGCGGCGCACCTCGGGGCTGTCCCCCGGCAGCGGGCGCAGCGCCTCCACGTAGTGGGGGTTGGGCAGGAAGCGGCAGTCGAAGACCAGGTCGGCGTCCAGCGGGATGCCGTACTTGTAGCCGAAGGAGACGACGCCGACGTTCAGGGCGCCTTCCCGCCCGCCGCGGACGAAGGTGTCCATGATCTCCTGGCGGAGGTCGTGAACGGTGAGGGTGGTGGTGTCGATGACCTTGTCCGCCTGTTCCTTCACCGCCTGGAGGCGCTCCCGTTCGGCGCGGATCCCTTCCAGGACGCCGCCGGCCTGGGCCAGGGGGTGCTTGCGCCGGGTCTCCTCGAAGCGGCGCACCAGCACCTCGTCGGAGGCGTCGAGGAAGAGGATCCGGTACTCCACGCCCATCTCTTCCAGCTGGGCCAGGGCGGCGAAGAGGTCGTCGAAGAACTCGCCGCCCCGCACGTCGATGGCCAGGGCGGCGCGGTGGACCCGGCCGTCGCTGCTCAGGCACAGTTCCGCGAACTTCGGCACCAGGGCCGGCGGCAGGTTGTCCACGCAGAAGAAACCCAGGTCCTCGAACACCTTCATCGCATTCGACTTCCCCGCCCCGGACAGCCCGGTGATGATCAGGAACTGGATATCGGCCACCGGCAGCCGCATCTGGCGCCGGCTCGCCGCCGATCTCGGCACAGGCCCCTCCCGACCGTCGTCTTACCGGTTAGTGTACCACCGTCATGCGATGAGGAGTCGGCTGAGCAGCGTGGAGATGATGGCGATCAGCAGCGCGCCGATGAAGGCCGACCAGAAGTTGCCGATCGCCAGCGGCGTAACCGCCGCCACCAGGTAGAGCATGATCGCGTTGATGACCAGGGTGAACAGACCCAGGGTGAGGATGTTGATCGGCAGCGTCAGGAGCAGCAGCAGCGGCCGGATAACGGCGTTCACGATCCCGAGCACCAGGGCGGCGACGAGCGCCCCGCCCAGATCGGGCACGCGGAGCCCCGGGAGGATCCGGGTCGTAAGGTAGATGGCGACGGTGTTGAAGACCCAGCGCAGCAAGAATCCCTGCATCGGCGCCTCCTCAGGCGGTCGCGGGCTCCTCGGGCATGATGATCCAGGCGACGATGTAGCCCAGCAGCCCCACGGGAAGCGTGCCGGGGAAGAGCGTGATCAGCGCCCACAGGAGGCGCACGATGGTCGGGTCGGCGTCCAGGTACTCGGCGATCCCGCCGCACACGCCGGCGATCATCCGGCTCTTCCTCGAGCGCATCAGCCGCCGCGCCATCACAGCACCTCCGCCACCAGGCTGGCCACCTCGCCGGGCAGGGTGGCCACCGCCACCTTCGCCCGGCGCAGGGCCTCGATCTTCGCTTCGGCCGTGCCGGCGCTGCCCGAGATCACGGCGCCAGCGTGGCCCATGCGTTTGCCGGGTGGGGCGGTGCGTCCGGCGATGTAGCCGACCACGGGTTTGGTGACGTGGGCCGCGATGAAGGCCGCCGCCTCTTCCTCGGCGGCGCCGCCGATCTCCCCGATCATCACGATGGCCCGGGTGGCGTGGTCTTCCTGGAACATCCGCAGGACGTCGGTGAAGGTCGTCCCCACGACCGGATCGCCACCCAGCCCCACCGCGGTGCTCTGGCCGATCCCCCGCCGGGTCAGTGCGGCGACGATCTCGTAGGTCAGGGTACCGCTCCGGGAGACCACGCCCACGGGCCCGGGGGTGAAGAGGTGGTTGGGCATGATCCCCATCTTGCTCTCCCCCGCCGAGGCCAGCCCCGGGCAGTTGGGGCCGATGACCCAGAGCCCGCGTCGGCGCGCCAGGGTGACGAAGAGGATCGAGTCCTGCACCGGGATGCCTTCGGTGATCACCACGATGGGATTCATCCCGGCGGCGACGGCCTCGAGCACCGAGTCCTTCGCCGCCGCGGCGGGGACGAAGATGCAGGAGGCGTTGGCGCCGGTCTGCTCCACCGCCTCGGCGACCGTCTCGAAGACAGGCACGCCGTGGACGGTGGCTCCTCCCTTCCCCGGCGTCACCCCCGCCACCACCGCCGTGCCGTACTCCAGCATCCGGGCGGTATGGAACTCGCCCTGATAGCCGGTAATCCCGTGCACCACGACCCGGGTCTGTCTGTTGATCAGTATGCTCACGGCTCGCCCCTCATCATCGCCCTTGCTCCGCCACCGGGATCACCGGCCTGCCCCGCCACCCGGCCGGGAGCGACAGGCCGAGCCCGGCGATCGCGGTCGCGGCGGTATCGTAGATCATGACCGGGCCGCCGATCGCCCCGGGCGTGACGGCACCGAAGGCCAGCCAGGGGATGGTCGTCTCCTCCGGCGCGGCGCCGCCGTGCCGGCGGCCCGTCCCGCCGTGATCGGCGGTGACGATGAGCAGGCTCTCGCCGAGGCGGCCCATCCCCGCGAGCGCCTCCAGGATGGCCGAGACGGCGTCGGGCACCTTCCGCATCGCCGCCAGGTAGGGTTCGGACATCCACCCGGAGGCGTGTCCCCGGGCGTCGGGGTCGGAGACGTGGAGGAACAGCAGATCCGGCCGGTACCGCGTCAGGTAGCGCATGGCCTCCTCCGCCGCCAGGGGCATCGCATAGCGGGGGTACGGCAGGTACACCGCGTGCATCGACGCGGCCGACGGGACCAGCCACAGCAGCTTGCGCTTGGTGACGAAGGCCGCGGTCCGGCCGCCGTGACGGGTCACCACCGAGAAGACCGTGGGCCTCCGAATGCGGCCCGGCGGGTTGTCGGGGTTGCTGCGCATGCCGTGGACGGAGGGCGGCACGCCGGTGAGCATCGAGGTGTGGGCCGGCAGCGTGGAGCTCGGCAGGGTCGTCTGCGCCGTCCAGGAGTAGGCCGCGCGGGCCAGCAGCGCCGGGGGAAAGACCTGCCGCGTGGCATCGGCCCGGGCGCCGTCCACGCTGAGGATCACGACGTGCCGGACCGTCCGGGTGCCCGCCCCGCCCCAGGCCGGCGGAGCCCCGCCGGCCGTCGCGGCCACGATGACGGCAACGAAGACCAGCAGCCCGATGGCCCGGACGGCGGATGCCGCCCTGCGGGTTAGGAGCCATCGGGCGAAGGCCGTCACGCCGCCTCCCGGGCCAGGGCCACGGCGCGGCGCGCCGCTTCCTCGGGATCGATGAAGGCGTCGAACCCTGCGGCCTTCAGGATCCTGCGACCTTCTTCCTCGTTGGTGCCGGTCAGACGGACCACCATCGGCAGCGGCGGCGGGGTGGCGGCGATGGCCCGGGCGATGTCGTCGCAGCGGGTGATGCCGCCGAAGATGTTCACAAAGAGCACGCGCAGGCCGGGCTTGCGGGTGACGATGGCGATCGCCTGGCGCATGTTCTCCTCCGAGGCCCCGCCCCCGACATCCAGGAAGTTGGCCGGGGCGCCGCCGAAGTGGGCGACCATGTCCAGCGTGGCCATCACCAGCCCGGCGCCGTTGCCGATGATCGCGATGTCGCCGTCCAGTTCCACGTAGGAGAGCCCCGCCGCCTTCGCCTCGCGTTCCAGGGGGGTGAGCTCTTCATTGCCGGGCAGATCGCGGTGTCGGAACACCGCGTTGTCGTCGATGATCACCTTGGCGTCCACGGCCAGCAGGCGGCCGGCCACCACGGCCAGGGGGTTGATCTCGGCCAGCTCGGCGTCCTCGACCTGGCAGAGCCGGTACAGCGCCGTGGCCACGCCCACGAAGTCTTTCAGCAACTGGCCCTGCAGGCCGAGCCTCCGGCCCAGGCCGCGGGCCTGGAAGGGGGGAAAGCCGAGGAAGGGATCGACACTCTCCCGGGCGATCCTCTCGGGCGCGCCGCGGGCCACCTCCTCGATGTCCACACCGCCGGCGGCGGAGGCGACGGCGACGAGGCTGCGCGCGCTCCGATCGATGGTGAAGGCCAGGTAGTACTCGGCGCCGATCTCCACCGCTTCCGCCACCAGCAGCCGTCGCACCGGTTCGCCTTTGATGGACATCCCCAGGATCGCCGCGGCGCGGTCCCGGGCTTCGGCCGGAGTGTGCGCCAGCTTGATGCCCCCGGCCTTGCCCCGGCCGCCCACCAGGACCTGGGCTTTGAGGACCAGGGGGTAGCGCAGCGTCAGGCCCTCGATCTCCTCGGGCCGCTCGATGACGACGCCGGCCTGCACCGGGATGCCGTAGCGGTGGAAAAGGGCCTTGGCCTGGAACTCGTGCAGCTTCATCGTCGCAGCTTCTCCTCCAGGTGCGCCCGGACGGCGGGCCACTCCTCCGCAATGATACTGAAGTAGATCGAGTCCCGCACCCGTCCGGTGGCGGTGATCAGGTGGGAGCGCAGGACCCCCTCTTCCTTCGCCCCGATCCGTCGCAGCGCCTGGCGCGAGCGGAGGTTCAGGGCGTCGGTCTTGAACTCCACCCGCAGGCAGTGCCACGATTCGAAGGCGTGACGCAGCATCAGGTACTTGGCCTCGGTGTTCACCGCCGTGCGCTGCCAGGGGCGGGCGATCCAGGTCCAGCCGATCTCCACGCGGCGGTGCGCCGGCTCGATGGCGCCGAAGCGCGTGCTGCCCACGACGCGCCCGGCGGCCCTGGCCACGATGGCAAAGGGCAGGGCGCGCCCGGCGGCCTGTTCGGTCAGGGCCTGCGCCACGTACGCCGCCATCTCCTGGGGGGAACGGACAACCTGCGTGGTCCAGCGCCAGAGGTCGGGATCGAGACCGGCCTCGATCAACGCCGGCAGGTGGTCCGCCGACAGCGGCTCCAGCCGGACGTGCCCGCCGTCGAGGACCACCGGCCGAAGATCCATCCCGGACCGCTTACAGTTTCAGCGCCCCGATGTGCTCCCGCACCGCGGCGACCGACGCCTTGAACGCCGCGCGCTCCTGGTCGTCGAGCGGCAGCTCGATGATGCGCTCCACCCCGCCGCCCCCCAGCACCACCGGCACCCCGATACAGACGTCGCGCTCGCCGTACTCGCCGTCCAGGTAGACGCTGCAGGCCAACAGGCGCTTCTTGTCCCGGAGGATGGCCTCGACCATCTGGGCGATGGCCGCCCCCGGCGCGAAGAACGCCGAGGATCCCATCAGCTCGGTGATCTCCGCCCCGCCCCGCCGGGTGCGCGCCACGATGGCGTCGATCCGCTCGGGGCCGATCAGATGGCCGAGGGGTACGCCGCCGACATTGGCGAAGCGCGGCAGCGGCACCATATCCTTGTCCGTGTGCGCCCCGATCACCATGGCCTGGACGTCCTCGACGGAGACGCCGACCTCACCGGCGATGAAGGTCCGGAACCGGGTGGCGTCCAGCGCCCCGGATTCGCCGATGACCCGCTCCCGGGGGAACCCCGAGACCTTGTAGGTGAGGTAGGTCATTGCGTCCAGCGGGTTGGTGACCACGATCAGGTAGGCCTGGGGCGAGAACTTCACCACCTGCTCCACCACGCTGCGCACGATGCCGGCGTTGGTGTCGAGGAGTTGCTCGCGGGTCATCCCGGGCTTGCGGGCGATCCCGGCGATGATCACCGCGACGTCGCTGCCCGCGGTCTCCTCGTACCCGTTGCTGCCCACGATGCTGACGTCGACACCGCGGACGGGCAGGGCCTGCCGCAGGTCCAGGGCCTTGCCCATGGGCATCTTCTCGATGATGTCCACCAGAACGAGGTCGGCCAGTTCCTCGGCGGCCAGCCAGTGGGCGGTGGTGTGGCCGACCATCCCCGCGCCGACGATCGTCACCTTCGGACGGCGTCCCATGCTCCTCACGCTCCCCTGTCGTCGCGACGCGCGGTAGCGCTGCAGCGACGGCCGTTGGTCTTGGCTACCCCATATTGTCGATTACGGCACTGGCGAACTCGCTGGTCTTCACTTCCTTCGCCCCGTCCATGAGGCGCGCCAGGTCGTAGGTGACGATCTTCTGCCGGAAGGTCTTCTCCAGAGCCCGGAGGATGAGCTGCGCCGCCTCTCCCCAGCCCAGGTACTCCAGCATCATCACCCCGGAGAGGGTGAGGGAACAGGGGTTGACCTTGTCCAGGTTGGCGTACTTGGGCGCGGTGCCGTGGGTGGCCTCGAAGATGGCGTGGAAGTCGCTCATGTTCGCCCCCGGGGCCATCCCGATCCCGCCCACCTGGGCGGCCACGGCGTCGGAGAGATAGTCGCCGTTGAGGTTGCCGGTGGCGATGACGTCGAAGTCGCGGGGCCGGGTGAGCAGGTGTTGGAAGGTGACGTCGGCGATGTAGTCCTGCAGGAGGATCTTCCCCGGCGGGGTCTTGCCGCCGTGCTCCTTCTGCACCTCGTCCCAGGTGATCGTGCGGTCGCCGAACTCCTCGCGCGCGACCTCATAGCCCCAGCGGGCGAAGGCCCCCTCGGTGTACTTCATGATGTTGCCCTTGTGCACCAGGGTCACCGACTTGCGGTTGTGGTCGATGGCGTAGCGGATCGCCTTCCGCACCAGGCGCTTGGTACCGAAGGGACTCATGGGCTTGAGGCCGATCCCTGCGTCGTCGCGCACCTTCCAGTTGAACTCCCGCCGCACGAACTCGATGAGCCGCTTCGCTTCCGGAGAGTTGCTGGGATGCTCCAGGCCGACATAGATGTCTTCGGAGTTCTCGCGGAAGATGACGACGTCAACCCACTCCGGATGTCGGACGGGGCTGGGGACACCTTCGAACCAGCGCACCGGCCGGACGCAGGCGTACAGGTCGAGCAACTGGCGCAGGGAGACGTTCAGACTGCGGAATCCCCCGCCGATGGGGGTGGTCAGCGGCCCTTTGATCCCCACGACGTAGTGCTGGAAGGCGCGCAGCGTGTCCTCGGGCAGCCAGTCCCCGAAGGTGGCGTGCGCCTTCTCCCCGGCGAACACCTCGAACCAGACGATGCGCCGACGCCCGCCGTAGGCGCCCTGCACCGCCGCATCGAAGATGCGCCGGCTGGCCCGCCAGATGTCGGGGCCGGTGCCGTCGCCCTCGATGAAGGGGATGATGGGCTGGTCGGGAACGTGCAGGCGGCCGTCGCGGATCTCGATGCGCTGGCCTTCCGTGGGGGGGGTCAGGGTCTCCAGTGCGGCCATGACGACTCCTCCTCGCCGCCTCGCCCTTGACGGTGGGTGGCGGCCTCGCCTAGGATGGATTATACTGGATCAGTGGTCAGGCCACCAGCCCGGTCCCGGCGCCATGGCGTCGCCCTCTGACCGTCTCTTCCAACCGGTGCGCCGCAGCCGCCTCTACGAGGGCATCGTGCGGCAGATCCAGAACCTCATCGCCGACAAACACCTCCAGCCCGGGGACCGGCTGCCCGGGGAGCGCGAGCTGGCCGACGCCCTCTCCGTGAGCCGCGCCTCGGTGCGCGAGGCGCTGCGCGTCCTGGACTTCATCGGCGTCGTGGACGTCCGCCCCGGCGAGGGGACGTTTGTCAGCACCACCCCGCCCACCCCCATCGACCCCTCGATGTACAGCATCCTCTCCGAGCGCACGGTGTTGCTCGACCTGCTGGAGGCGCGGCGCATCCTGGAGGAGGGCATCGTGACGCTGGCGGCGCGCCAGGCCACGGCGGACGACCTGCAGGAACTGGAGGAGTTCCTGCGCCAGCGCGAGGCCGATCTGGCCGCGGGCAAGGCCGATGTCGAGAGCGACATCCAGTTCCACACCATGGTCGCCGAGGCCACGGGCAACATGGTGCTGGTCAGCGCCATGCGCCATCTCGGCGAAATCTGGCTGCAGGCCCGGGAGAAGACCGGGCGCCGGGACACCAGTCCCCAGCGGGCGCTGCGCTTTCACCAGCAGATCCTCTCCGCCATCCGGCGGCGGCAGGGCGCGCAGGCCCGGCGGGTGTTGCGGCAGCATCTGGAGGACATGCGGGCGGAGATCGAAGCCTGAAAACCCGTGGTCCGAAGGACCCGGGCCTGAGGAGGACGGCGATGGCCACCGAAATCAGAAAGACGCGCATCGAGAAGGACAGCCTGGGCGAGATGGAGGTGCCCGTAGACGTCTACTACGGTGCCAGCACCGCCCGGGCCATCCGTAACTTCCCCATCAGCGGACTGCGCTTCCCCCGCCCGTTCCTCCGGGCGCTGGGGCTCATCAAGCGCGTCGCGGCGGAAGTGAACATGGAGCTGGGCCTGCTGGATCGGCGGATCGGCGCGGCGATCGTGCAGGCGGCGACCGAGGTGGCCGAGGGTCGCTGGGACGAGCAGTTTCCCCTGGACATCTACCAGACGGGCTCCGGGACCTCGACGAACACCAACGCCAACGAGGTCATCGCCAACCGCGCCACGGAGCTCCTCGGCGGGCAGCGGGGCAGCCGGCTGGTCCACCCCAACGACCACGTCAACATGTGCCAGTCCAGCAACGATGTCATCCCTACGGCGATCCATCTGGCGGCGCTCACCGAGATCCAGCAGGCGCTGATTCCGGCCATGGAGGAGCTGCGGCAGGCACTGGCCGACAAGGCCAGGGAGTTCTGGGGGATCGTCAAGACGGGGCGCACCCACCTGATGGACGCCACCCCGATCCGGCTGGGCCAGGAGTTCGAAGGGTATGCCGGACAGGTGGAGCGCGGCATCCGTCGCCTGCGGCTGGCCCTGGACGACCTCCGCGAGGTGCCCCTCGGCGGCACCGCCGTAGGCACCGGGACCAACGCCCACCCGGAGTACGCGAAGAAGGCCTGCGCCCGCCTGTCGGCGCTCCTGGGGACGGAGGTCCGCGAGACCACCAACCACTTCCAGGCGCAGTCCTCCCTGGACGCCCTGGTCTTCACCTCCGGCGTCCTGCGCACCTATGCCACGGCCCTCATGAAGATCGCCAACGACATCCGCTGGATGGGCAGCGGTCCCCGCGCGGGACTGGGGGAGCTGATGCTGCCCGCCGTGCAGCCGGGCTCTTCGATCATGCCGGGGAAGGTCAACCCCGTCATCGCCGAGTCGGTCATCCAGGCCTGCGCCCAGGTGCAGGGCAACGACCTGGTCGTGGCCCTGGGCAACCAGTGGGGCAACTTCGAGCTGAACACCATGATGCCGGTGATCGCGCACAACCTGCTCTGGTCCATCGGCCTGCTGAGCGCGGAATCCAGGAACTTTGCCACCCAGTGCGTGGCCGGGCTGGCCGTCACCCCGCGGGCCGCGGCGCTCGTCGAGCAGGGACTGATGCTGGCCACGGCGCTGGCGCCGGTGATCGGCTACGACCGGGCGGCGGAGATCGCCAAGAAGGCGGCGGCCACCGGCCGAACGATCCGGGAGGTGGCGAAGGAAGAGACGACGCTGTCGGAGGCGCAACTGGCCGAGATCCTCAATGCGGAACGGATGACCGAACCGGGATTCCACGGCGCGGGGGGAGGCGGGTAATGCTGCGACGACTGCTGGTCGAAGAGCGGGGCGCCGTGGCCGGACTCCCCAGTCCCCATGTCGCAGCGACGCTGCGACGGGATCCCTGGGTCCGTGAGATCCTGCCGATCCTGCTGGGCCTGGGGGTCTTCGTCGTCTACGCCACCTGGCGCGCCTTCATGAACGCCCACTACTACGTGGCGCCGTACATCTCGCCCTTCTACTCGCCCTGCCTGGCCGCGACCTGCGAGCATCCGCTGGTCGCGGTGCTCGGCCCGTGGTGGCGCCTCACCCCGTCGCTTCTCGTGGTCTGGGTGCCGCTCGGCTTCCGCCTCTCCTGTTACTACGCGCGGAAGATCTACTATCGCTCCGTCTTCTGGGCCCCGCCGGCCTGCGCCGTGCGGGACCGGCCGACGACCTACACCGGCGAAACCGCGTTTCCCTGGGTCCTGCAGAACATCCACCGGTACTTCTGGTATCTGGTCCTCCCCATCGTCGCCGTCCACTGGTACGATGTGGTGCTGGCCTTCCGCTTCGCCGACCGTTGGGGAATCGGTCTGGGGACCTTGATCATCCTGGCGGACGCGACCTTCCTCTCGCTGTACACCTTCAGCTGCCACGCCTGCCGCCACCTCTGCGGCGGGCACGTGAACACCTTCTCCCGGGCGCCGGTGCGCCGGCGGCTGTGGGAGTGGGTGAGCCGGATCAACGTCTCGCACGGGACCTGGTTCTGGCTGGCCCTGGGCACGATCGTCCTGGCCGACCTGTACATCTACCTGCTCTCGCTGGGGATGCTGTCGGATTTGAGGATCCTGTGATGCGTACCGCCTACAGCGTGCACGACTACGATGTGATCGTGATCGGCGCCGGGGGCGCGGGGATGCGCGCCGCCATCGAGGCCGCCCAGCAGGGCGCCCGCACGGCCATCATCTGCAAGTCGCTGCTGGGCAAGGCCCACACCGTGATGGCCGAGGGCGGTGCCGCCGCCGCGCTGGGCAACGTCAACCCCCAGGACAACTGGCAGGTGCACTTCCGCGACACGATGCGCGGCGGGAAGCTGCTGAACAACTGGCGGATGGCGGAGATCTTCGCCAAAGAGGCCCCCGAGCGCATCCTGGAGCTGGAGGAGTGGGGGGCCGTCTTCGACCGGACGAAGGACGGCCTGATCTCGCAGCGCGACTTCGGCGGCCACCGCTACGCGCGGCTGGCCCACGTCGGCGACCGCACCGGCCTGGAGATCATCCGCACCCTGCAGTACAAACTCATCCATCTGAACGTGGATGTGTTCATGGAGTACACGGTCACGCGCCTGCTCACCGACGGCGGCCGCATCGCCGGCGCCTTCGGCTACCGCCGGGACACCGGGGAGCTGCAGGTCTTCAAGGCCGGGGCCGTGGTCCTGGCCACGGGCGGCTTCGGCAAGGTCTGGAAGTACACCTCGATGTCCTGGGAGTCCACCGGCGACGGCATCGCTCTGGCCCTGGACGCCGGGGCGGACCTGCTGGACGTGGAGATGGTCCAGTTCCATCCTACGGGCATGGTCTGGCCGCCCGGGGCGCGCGGCATCCTGGTCACCGAAGGGGTCCGCGGAGACGGCGGCGTGCTGCGGAACAAGGACGGCCGCCGGTTCATGTTCGACTACATCCCCGAGTTCTTCAAAGCGGAGACCGCCGAAACCGAGGCCGAAGCCGACGCCTGGTACACGGACAAGAAGAACAACCGCCGGCCGCCGGAGCTGCTGCCGCGCGACGAGGTGACCCGGGCGATCTACGCGGAGGTAAAGGCCGGCCGCGGCAGCCCCCACGGCGGGGTCTTCCTGGACATCGCCAGCCGGCGCAGCGCCGACTACATCCGGAAGCGGCTGCCCTCGATGTACCACCAGTTCCTGGAACTGGCCGGGGTGGACATCACACGCGAACCCATGGAGGTCTACCCGACCTGTCACTACAGCATGGGCGGGATCCGCGTCGACGCCGAGACCCAGGGGGCCACCGTCCCCGGACTCTTCGCCGCGGGCGAGGTGGCCGCGGGGCTGCACGGCGCCAACCGTCTGGGCGGCAACTCCCTCACCGATATCCTGGTCTTCGGCCGCCGGGCCGGGCTGTACGCCGCGAAGCACGCGCGGGAGCTCGTCCACGCCTCCGATCCCCTCGACGACCAGATCGAGGAGGCGGCCCGGGAGCTGCTGGCGCCCTTTGCCGCCGCGGGCGGGGAGAGCCCCTACGCGATCCAGGCCGAACTGCAGGAGGTCATGCAGGAGCACGTGGGGATCTACCGCGACGAGGCCGGGATGCGCACGGCGCTGGACAAGATCCAGCAGCTGAAGCGGCGGGCCCGGGCGGTGCGCGCCGAGGGGCCGCGCGAGTACAACCCGGGCTGGCACGCCACGCGCGATCTGCACTCCATGTTGACCGTGGCGGAGGTGGTTACGCTGGCGGCGCTGGAGCGGAAGGAGACGCGCGGCGGGCACAGCAGGACCGACTACCCGGCCGCCGACCCGCAGTGGGGGAAGGTGAATGTCGTCGTGCGCAAGGTCGGCGGGGAACTCCAGCTGGACCGGGTGCCCATTCCCGAGATGCCTGCGGAGCTCAAGGCGCTGCTGGAGGCTACGTAGATGAAACCCGGGGAGAAGGTGACGCTCAGAGTCTGGCGGGGAAGCCCCGCGGGGGGCGCGTTCCGGGAGTACCAGGTGGAGGTGGCCCCGGGCATGGTGGTGCTCGACGCCCTGCGCGCGGCGCAGGCCGCGGAGGCGCCGGACCTGGCCATCCGCTGGAACTGCAAAGCGGGAAAGTGCGGCTCCTGCAGCGCGGAGGTCAACGGTCACCCGGTCCTGATGTGCATGACGCGGCTGGAGGAGATCCGCGAGCCGGGACCGGTCACGGTCACGCCGCTGAAGACCTTCCCCCTGATTAAGGATCTGGTCACCGACGTCTCCTTCAACTACCAGAAGGCCAAAGAGATTCCGCCCTTCACCCCGGGCCCGAAAGACCCCGACGGGAAGCGGCGCATGTATCAGGAGGATGTGGAGCGGATCCAGGAGTTCCGCAAGTGCATCGAGTGCTTCCTCTGCCAGAACGTCTGCCACGTCATCCGCGATCACCCGGAGCACAAGCCGGCCTTTGCCGGGCCGCGCTTCTTCATTTACCTGGCGAACCTGGAGATGCACCCCTGGGATACCGTGGACCGCACCGACCTGATCAAAGGGCAGGCCGGCATCGGCTTCTGCAACATCACCAAGTGCTGCACCGAAGTCTGCCCGGAGAAGATCCGCATCACGGACAACGCGATCATTCCGCTCAAGGAGCGGGTGGTGGACCAGCACTACGATCCGATCCTCTGGCTGTGGCGGAGGGTGACCGGGCGCAGGTAAAACGGCGAGCTCCACAGGAATTTCTGCGTCGTGTGGCGTCTGTGGCGGCCCCGGGAAACTCTGCAGACCATTGAAGGCCTCGCCCCCCGCCTGGACAGCTGGAATCGCAAGGACGATCCCGCTCAGATTGAGTTGCGCAGGTATCTCGCCAGCCTGATGCAGCGGGTTGGCCCGCTGCCGGACCGGCAACCTCTATTCCTCTCGCTGGCCGTTGATGTCCGTGTACCCCAGCATCTTACGCAGTTTCACGACCTGGAAAACTACCTGTTCCCGCTCTTTAGGCCAGGCGGCTTTCACCCGGCGCGGCTTGTTCTTGCCGCTGGAGTCAAGAGAGTCGGTGGAGGATCGACTCTCCAGATCGGGGTGGCCGAAACAATCGACGCCGCTGGGTTGCAGGAGTGAGCCCACTTTGCCTGTGTATCCGGCTCCGGCACACAGACAAAGGCCTGGAAGGAGGGCATACGGAACAGCTTGGCCTCTGCCCACCTCCATCCGCCGGGAGATGGTCCCGTAGCAGTCCACCTTGCATGGCGCGGGGCATCACGACGGAACTGGACATTGCTTTGGAAACCTACCGGGGATGCCATGGGACCCGTCTTAGGCGAAACCCGGCCGTTCCATCCTCTTGACGACCGGATTGTCGAACTCCATCTCCATTGGATCCCCGACGATTCGCTCGGACACCGGGTCGTCGTCGGCGTGTGGTGGCGAAGCCTCTCTCCTCCCGCTTCGAGCGGATCGCAGCCGTAGCTGGTGGCCGAAGAATGAACGCGCAGGCGCCGCCAGCGCGCTCCCAGACCGTGCGTCTCTCACGATCAACTCGCCCCGGGACGAGTCGTTGACATCGCGTCTTGGCGCCGGCTGTGCCACATCGGGCGCCGCGCCAGACCGACCGCTCCAACCCGAGGGCGTCAGACTAGCGCGCGGCCGTCTCCAGCGCCGGCCCCCGTGTCCGCGCAGGCTCGATGGTATCGAGGTCGATCATCGCCCGGTGACGCGAGGCGATGACGGCGATGGACGCCGCCATCAGCACGCCGCTTCCGGCGATGGCCAGCGGCGTCCCCACGGTGTCCGCCAGCGTCCCGGCCAGCAGCGCGTTGAGCGGGCCGCTCCCGATGAGGGCGAAGGTGTACAGGCTCATGATCCGGCCCCGCAGCGCGTCCGGCACGTAGGTCTGGATCGTCGAGTTGCAGATCGACAGGAACGACATGATGGCGCCCGCCGTAAACGCGGTGAGCGCCATGGACAGGAACAGGTGGCGGGAGGCGGCCAGCAGCACCAACCCCGCGCAGGCGGTCAGGCCAAACCCCAGGATCAGTCGCCCCGGGCGCCGCGGCGTCCCGAGGGTGGCCACCCCCAGCGCCCCGAGCGTCGCCCCCACACCGGCGGATCCGATCAGGAAGCCGTTTTCCCTCGGCCCGCCGCCCAGCACCCGGCTGGCGATGACGGGCATCAGCACCACGTAGGTGAAGGCGAAGGTCCCGGCCAGCGCCACCATCAGGAGCAGCCCCCGGATGAGCGGCGTGCGCGCGGCGAAGGTCAGGCCCTCGCGGAGATCCCGCCAGGGATTGGTCAGGCGGCGGACGACCGCGGAGGCCGGCCGGATCAAGGACAGGGCGACGAGGATGGCCGGATAGGTGACGGCGTTGACCGTAAAGGCCCAGGCCGGTCCGAAGGACGCATAGATGATGCCCCCGAGGGGCGGACCGACGACGCGGCTGCCGTTGAACGCCGCGGAGTTCAGGGCGATGGCGTTGGTCAGGTCCTCGCGCGACACCAGCGACGGGATCATCGATTGGCGCGCCGGCGCGTCAAAGGCCATGACCGTCCCGTTCACCAGCGCGATCAGGTAGATGTGCCAGACCCGCACCAGGTCCGTAAAGGTGAGGACGGCCAGGGCGACCGCCGAGGCCATGAAGACGCCTTGGGTTCCCAGCAGCAGCCGCCGCCGATCCACGCGGTCGGCCACGACGCCCCCGAAGAGCGCGAAGACGGTGCTGGGCAACCCGAAGAACAGGGCGGTCATGCTCGTGGCGAAGGGCGAGCGGGTGAGTTCCCAGACGAAGTACCCCGTGGCCGTGGACTGCACCCACATCCCGACCAGCGAGACCACCATCCCCGTCCAGAAGAGGCGGTAGTTGGGATGCCGCAGGGCGGCGAAGGTGGAGCCCGGGCCCGGCGCGCTCATCGCCCGCGGCGGGAGGGCGCCACGAACGCCTCCAGGTCGCGGCGAAGGATCCGGTACACCTTGCCCAGTTTCGCCGCCGGCAGCCGCCCGGTCCGGATGTACTTGTAGAGCGTGATCTTGTGCACCTGGAGGTACTGCGCGGCCTGCTCCACGGTCAGGACCTCGCGGTCCCGCACCAGGGCGTCGATGCTGGGATAGGCGCGGCCCATGGTCTTCATCGTCCTCCCACCTCGTCGGAGGCTCCCGCCTGGCGCCCGGCGACGAGTTCACGCACCTGTCGACCGATCCGGACCGCGGTGTCCGGCCGCAGCTGGAAGAACTTCAGGCCCCCCCGCTCCACAGAGCGCACGAGGTGCGCCGCCCGCAGCTGGGCCAGATGGTGGATCGCCGTGACGTGGCTCACGCCGAGCCGGTTCGCGATCTCCTGAAGGTACATCTCCCGCTCCGCCAGCATCTGCAGGATGCGCAGCCGCGTCTCGTCCCCGAGCGCCTTGCACAGACGGGCCAGCTCCTGCACCGGCGAGACCTCCTCGCCCCGGGTCAGGTCCACGGGATAGATGAACAACCGCGCGCCCGGGTACTCGCTGATCAGGTTGTAGGGGCGGAAAAAGTAGGAAGGGGCGAGCACCACCTGGGCGATCTCGGCGTCCGGCGCCACGGTGATGCCGCCCGTGGCCCGCTCGATAAACTCGGCGGGCGGCAGCTGCAGGGCCAGCGCCGTCTGCCTCTCCGCATCGGCCCGCAGCAGCGGAATCACCCGCGCCTCCTCCCCGGCGTAGACGCCTCCGTAGAACCCGCGCAGCAGGCGCAGCAGCCGCTGCTGGACTTCCCCGGGGGGCGAGGTGACGATCTCCCGGACGCGCCCCGCCTCGTACTCCTTGGGATAGGCGGCTAGGAGCTCCCGTACGGCGCTGTCGCGTCGGGTCCGCAGGACCTCGCGCAGCAGCGGGGCCGCCGGGCGCGCCGCCCGGGGCGCGGTGAGCATCCGCTCCACCACCTCGCGCGGCGAGGCCGCGGCCACGAGCCGGAGGAACTCGGGAATCGTGGCCCCGGTCCGGCCGGCGAGGAACGAGGTCAAGCCGATCATGAAGCCCCGCTCGCGGGCGAACAGGCGCAGATCCCGGCGCAGGGCGGCGTCCAGCGCCCCGCGGGCGCGCTGCACCCAGCCGCGGTCGATCTCGAACCCCCGCTCGGGGTCCCAGTTCTCGGCGACGAACAACGCCGCCAGGAAATCGTAGACCGGCGAGGGGTCCACGCGGACGACGAGGCCGGGGCTCTTGCTGGTGAGGTCGATGACCTTCATGGCGGGGAAGGTGATGTAGACAATTGGCTACATCAATGTTGAGCTTACACTACTCAGCCGACGAGGTCAAGTCATCTCGCGGGGCACCGGTCAGGCACCGGCCCCAGGAATCAGCCGTCTTGGGACGGAGGTTTCGGCGCGCTCTTCTGCCAGGTGGTGTCGGGCGTTCCGGCCCGGGCGTTCGCCGCGCGCGCCAGGACGAAGAGCAGGTCGGAGAGACGGTTCAGGTAGCGGATGATCTCGGGATTCACGCTCTCCCGGCGGGCCAGCGTGACCACCCGGCGTTCGGCGCGCCGGCAGACGGTGCGGGCCACGTGCAGCGCCGCGGCCAGGGGATCGCCGGCCGGGAGGATGAACTCGCGCAGAGGGGGCAGCGTCTCCTGATAGAGGTCGATCACCCCTTCCAGCACCTTGACCTCCGCGTCGGTGATCGCCGACGGGGTCTTCGGCGGCCCGGGAGTCGCCAGCTCCGCCCCCAGGTCGAACAACCGGTGCTGAATCCGGTCGAAGACCTCAAGGAGATCGGTCTCGCGGGTGAGGGCCCGGGCCGCACCGATGACGGCGTTCAGTTCGTCCACGGCGCCGTACGCCTCGACGCGGGGATGGTCTTTGGGCACGCGCTGCCCGCCGATCAGCCCGGTCTCGCCGCGGTCCCCCGTCCGGGTGTAGATGCGCGGCCCGGGCGCCGTCGTGACCTGACCCTGACCCCTCCGGCGCCCCCGGCCTCCCCTGCGCCCGCGCCTCCGCCGCCGTTTGGGCGGCTGCTCGTCGCTCACGGGTCGAGCCCGCCGTCGCTCCCTCCCGCCGCCACCGCCTCCCGCTGTGGCGCCGGCTGGCGCAGGTGGTCGGCGAACCACCTGACGATCCAGCGCAGGCGCTCCAGCCGGTGGGCCGGCTTGCCGGCGCGGGAGAGGTCGTGGCTCTCTCCGGGAAATCGGACGAAGACGACCTCGCGGCGCAGTTTCTTCAAGGCGGCGAAGAGCTGCTCGGCCTCGGGCATCGGACAGCGCAGGTCCATCTCGCTGTGCAGGATCAGCAGCGGGGTCCTGATGTTCGCCACGTAGGCCAGGGGCGAGCGCTCCCAGTACCAGGTCGGCGACTCCCACGGATCGCCCGGGAACTCCCAGAAGCCCTTCATGTAGGCCAGGTCGCTCGTCCCCCACTGGCTGAGGTGGTTGCTGATCGAGCGCATCGTCACCGCCGCCTTGAAGCGGTCGGTATGGCCGATCACCCAGTTGGTCATGAACCCGCCGTAGCTGCCGCCGGCCACGCCGAGCCGCTCGGGGTCGAGGAAGGGGAAGCGCTCAAGGGCGGCGTCGAGCCCGCGCATGATGTCCTCGTAGTCCTTGCCCCCCCAGTCGTGGTGGGTGGCGGCGGTGAAGCGCTGGCCGTAGCCCTGGCTGCCGCGCGGGTTGGTGAAGACGACCGCAAACCCCTCCGCCGCCAGGACCTGAAACTCGTGGAAGAAGGCCTCGCCGTACGCCCCGTGGGGACCGCCGTGGATCTGCAGGATGGCGGGATAGCGCCGGCCCTCCTGGAATCCCGCGGGGCGCATCACCCACCCCTCCACCGGCCAGCCGTCCGCGCCTTCGTAGGTGAACCGTTCCGGCCGGCTCAGGACGAGGCCGTCCAGCAGGTCGGCGTTGACCGCGGTCAGCCGCCGCTCGCGGAGCGCGTCGCCGTCCAGGCGCACCGCCCAAAGGTCGCCGGGAGTGAGGGGATCGGACACGGCGAGCACGCCGTTCTGCACCGCGCGGTCGAAGTCGTATCCGTAGATTTCGCGGCGGATGCCGGTCAGGACGGTCACGGCGCCGGACGAGACCTCGACCCGGGCCAGCTGGTTGGTCGCCCCCTCGGCGACGAGCACCAGGACGGCCCGGCCGTCCGGGAGCCAGACCGGACGACCGACCCTGGGATGGGCCCGCATGTCCGTGATGATGTGGTGGGCGAGACTGCGGTCGAGCCCGGCCGTCACGCACACCGGCGACCCGCCGGCCAGGGGCGCGATCCACAACCGGGTGTTGGTCGCGCTCATCGCCTCGTTGTCGTGCCCGAGGTAGGCGATCCGTGCGCCGTCGGGCGACCAGGCCGGCATGGCGCACGGCCCCACGGAGAACGTCAGGCGCCGCCCCTCGCCGCCCGCGGACGGGAAGACCCAGATGTCGGTCACGTTGGTGTAGTCGGCGTCGTCCGAGCGGTTGGCGACGCAGGCGATCCACCGGCCGTCCGGGGACCAGGCCGGGTCGCTGTGGTCGAACTCCCCGTCCGTGATCTGGCGCACCTCCCCGCCCTCGGCCGGCACGACGAAGATGTGCTTGTACCGTCCGTCCCAGTAGCCCTCGCCGTCGAACTTGTAGCGCACGCGGGTAATGACCTTCACGTCGCTCTTGTCGTCCCTGGACCCCTCCGGCTTTCCGGCGAAGGCGATCCACCGGCCGTCCGGGGACCAGGCCAGGTCGGTGGGGTTGCGGTTCCCTGTCGTGACGGCCGTCGCTTCCCCGCCATCCACCGGAATGACGTAGATCTGCTTTGGCTTCCTGGCGCCGGGCTCGGCGGCGGCCGCACCGCGGTCGGAGAGGAAGGCGATGCGCCGTCCGTCGGGCGACCACCGGGGCAGGCTGTCCTGGTGGCCGCCGGCGGTGAACTGCCGGGCCGGGCCCCCCTCCAGCGGGACGATCCAGAGGTGTGAACGGTAGGTGTCGGCCTCACGGTCGGCGACCTTCTGGACATAGACCACCCATCGGCCGTCCGGAGAGATCTGGGGATCGCCGATCCACTTCAATGCCAGGAGGTCGTCGATCGTGATGGTCCGCCCACTCATGCCCGGATCCTCCGCAGGTGACGTTCAGAGCACCTCTGCCACTTTTCCACCCTGTCCGCGCCCTCCTGCCCTATCTCCCGTAGGCCAGCCGCTCGGCGAGGATCGCCGGCAACCCCGCCGCCTCCATCTTGGCCTGGGTGACCTCCAGCGGATAGGGAAGGCGCACCAGCGTCGCCGTGCCCGCGCCCTCGTCCAGCCACAGGTAGGCCGCCCGCGGATCGCCGTCCCGGGGTTGTCCGACACTGCCGACGTTGATGATGTACCGGCAGGCGGGACGCAGATCCAGCGGGTCCTCCGGCAGGAGCGGAAGCGCGGTGATCCCGTCGCCGTCCTGGACGAAGACGCCGGGAACATGGCTGTGCCCGACCAGGCACAGGTGGAACTCCGCGGCGGCGAAGCCGGCCCGCGCCGTCACCACGTCCACGATGTACTCTTCGACCGGATCGCGCGGGCTGCCGTGCACGGCGAGGAAGGCGGGCCGCCGGTGGGTTTCGGGCAGGTCCTCCAGGAACCGTCGGACCCCGTCGGTGAGGCGCGCCTGCGTCCACAGAATGGCCGCCCTGGCATAGGGGTTGAAGGCGGCAATGTCCAGGCGGCCCAGGGCGGCGCGGTCGTGGTTGCCGACCACCGCGGCGGCCAGGCGGGGCCGCAGACGCTCGACGCAGGCCACGGGATCGGGCCCGTAGCCGACAAAATCGCCGAGGCAGAGCACGGCGTCGGGACCCCGCCGCTCCACATCCGTCAGGACGACCTCCAGCGCCTCCAGGTTGGCGTGCACATCGGAAAGGATGGCGTACCGCATGGCGGGAGTCAGGAGGGAGCGGAGGGGTGCGGCCGGGTCAGGCCGCGGAGGTAGCGGACCAGGACCAGGATGCCGACGGCAAAGGCCGCGACCGGCGTCAACCACAGGACCAGCCCCGCCCCCCGCTTGGGCGGGGCGGCGAGAACCGACTCACCGAACTGGCTCACGAAGTAGTCCAGGATCTGCTCCCGGGTCTCGCCGCGCTGCAGACGCGCCCGGATCTCGGCGCGCATCTGGACGGCCAGGGTGGCGTTGGACTCGGCCACGGTCTGGCCCTCGCAGACGGGACACATCAGCTCGCGGGCGATGGCATCGACCTGATCCTCGAGCGTCGGCGCGGCGGCGGCCGGCACGGCCAGGGACAGGAGGAGCAGGACCGTCACCACGGGGAGCATCGCTGTCTCTCCTTCGGGGCGCCCGAAGAGGCTTCCTGTAGGGGGAACGCGAAGCAGCTTCTAGCGGGCTGTGTCGCCGAGCCTATCGACGTTTTCGCCCCTCCGGCCGTGGATTCCGGCGCCGATCCGGCGCAATGCCCGGATCGACATCGTCGCCGCCGCCCTGTACGGCCTCTTCGGCGGGTTGACCACCCCCTTCATCCCCTTCATGGCCCGCGACCGTCTGGGGGCCAGTTCGCTGCTGGTCTCGCTGGTGATCGCCTCCCAGGGGATCGTCCTGCTGCTCTCCCTGTGGTACGCGCGCTTCGTCCGCATCCGGCACCCGGTGCGCGCCGTGATCGTCCCCTCGCTGCTGGCCCGCGGCCTGCTCCTGGTGATGCCCGCCGTGCACACGGCCACGGCGTACGTCGCCCTCATCTTCGCCCACTATGCCATCGCCTCGATCAGTATGCTGGGCTACGCGGAAGTGATGCGCGCCGTCTACCCGGCCGACATCCGCGGAAGGATGATGGCCGTCGTCCGGGTCGGCATGGCGCTGAACTGGATCGCCGCCTCGCTGTTGGGCGGGCGGCTCATGCAGTTCGTCCCCTTCCAGTGGATCTTCGCCGTGGGCGGGGCTTTCGGGATCACGAGCTCCCTCGTCTTCAGCCGGATCCGCCTGCCGGCGCAGGTCCCGGCCGAGGATCCCGTCGATCTCTCCCAGACGCGCCAGATCCTGCGGGACAACCGCCCCTTTCGGAACTTCCTCACCGGCCTGCTGGTCTACGGCTTCGGCGTGTGGTTCATCAGCCCGGCGATCCCGATCCTCCTGGTGGACCACCTGCACGCCACCAGCTTCCAGGCCGGTCTCCTCGGCGCGGTCAGTTCCGCCACGTGGCTGTTCTCCTACTACCACTGGGGACGGATGATCGACCGGCGGAGCGCGGTGTGGACGATGAGTCTGGTCCTGTTCATCGGGACGCTCACCCCCGCCATCTACCTCCTCTCGCCGAACGCCTGGGTGGTGCAGCTGGCGGGGGTCACGGAGGGCCTGACGTCGGCGGGGTTCGACATCGGCTGGCTGACCGCCGTCCTGGAGTACGCACCCCCCGGACAGATCCGGCACTACGTGGCCATCTACAACACGCTGGTCGGGGTGCGCGGCTCGACCGCTCCCTTCCTGGCCGGAGCCCTCCTGCCTCTATTCGGCGTCCGCGCCGTCTTCGCCATCGGGATCGTCCTTACCCTGACCGGGGCCCTGCTCCTCCACCGCGCGATCCGACCTGCGCCTCCCAGCAGGGCCTGAGCACTGCGGCGAGGTCCGCGGGCGCCAGCCGCCACTGTTCGATCTCGATGCGACGCTCCCCCAGGTGCAGCCGCTCCCGCTCCACCGGCGCGTAGAAGCGCGCCCAGAAGGCGTCTTCGGCGTCTTCCAGCAGCGCAACGACCCGGCCGTCCACGCGCACGTCGAGCCGGCAGCCGGCCGACGTGCGGACGACCCAGGCGTCCTGGGCGCCGAAATCGCGGCGCAACACCTCCCGCAGTTGCGCCAGAAGACGACGCCGCTTCGGCCAGGTCGGCCTCAGTGCGCCAGCCTCCGTCCCAGGTCGTCGAGGAACGCGCCCAGGTAGGCGGCACCGATCTCATCGGGATCGGTCCGCTCCGCCAGCGCCTCCCGATCGAGATCCAGCGACGCGGCGATGTCGTTCACCATCGGCCGCAGCGTCTGCAGGTAGGTCTGCAGGTTCTTCGCCGCCGACCGCGTGTGGGGCACCGGGATGACGAACCCGCGCTTGCGCTCCCCGGGGGTCATCAGCCGTCCTGTGCGCATCGCTCACCTCGTCACGGCGTGGGGATAGGTGAACTCCACAATCTTCGGCTGGACCAGGCGCCGGAAGTCGGCGAAGGCCACGGACATCGTCTCGCGGTGGGTGCCGGCGTTGAACACGATCCGCGGATCTTCGGTCAGCGACCGATCGACGACGACCGGAACCCCGTAGAGATTGGCAAAAGGAGGCATGGCGCCGACCTCGCAGTCGGGGAAGAGGTGGGCGAACTCCTCTTCCCGGGCCAGCCGGACCTCTCCGGCGCCGAGGGCCGCCTTCAGGCGGGGGATGTCCACGCGGCGCGGCGCGGGGAGGACCAGCGCCGTGATCTTCCCGTCCACGAACGCCATCACCACCTTGGCCACGAGCATCCCGGGCACGTGCTGCACCGCGGCCACCTCCTGCGCGGTGTACACCTCGGGATGCGTGGTCGTCTGATACTCCACCCCCTGCTCCCGGAAGTACCGCTCCAGGCGCTCGCGGCACGTCATCGGTCCCACCTCCTTCTCAACTGTATTATGCGCCTGGACAAGGCGCGGAGGCGTCACCGTCCGAAGGCGCCGGTGGTGTAGGCGCGGGCCAGCAGCGCCGCCTGGGTCAGACAGAGCAGGGCCAGGGCGCGGGCTTCGCGACCGCCCGCGGGGTCGCGCAGCATCGCCCGGCGCAGAGCGCCTCCCGGCCGCAACCCGAACTGGAGCACGGCGCCGACCAGGACGAGGGGGCCGTAGAGGAAGTGGAGCGGCGCCCGGGGGCGGCCGCCGCCGACGGCAAGGATCACTCCGGCCGCGAGCTGGACCGCCGCCAGCGCGACCACGACCAGGAGCAGCGTCCAGAAGGCCGCGCCCAGCCGGGACCGCCTGAGGTCGGCCAGCAGCGCCCAGCCCGCGAGCAGGACATTCCCTGCGATCTCCAGGGTGATCAGGGCGGGGAAGGCGTGGAGTACGACGAGGCGCATCCCGCGGCTAGCCTTCTACACGGGCGTGAGCAACCCTTCCTCGCGGAGTTGTTCGAGGATCTGCTGCATCTTGGCGAAATCGCGGAACCCTGCGGTGAACTGATCTTCCGTCTTGTAGCCGATCTCCACGAACTTGTTCAACGTGACAAAGAAGGCGTACTGGATCGTCGAGGCCACGCTGTCCGGGGCGTCGCGGTTCTTGTCCAGATGCAGGTCGATGATGTCCACCCGGGGGACGACCTCGCTTCCGGTGCGGCCGGCCCGGGCCTCGGTGACCAGGATGTCGTGCAGGTTCTTCGTCGCCACCCAGTCCTTGCTGAAGACCATGGCCACGTCCAGGTCGTACTCCAGGTCACCCGAGCCCACGCTGTGGTGCATCGTCGGCCGCGCGAACTCCGAGACGTCTTCGGCCGGCTTCTCGTCCAGTCGGCACCCCTCTTTGTCCAATGGAGAGATGGCGAAGACCGGGCAGTTCAGCTCCAGGCTGAGGTCGGCCAGCTTGCCCGAGATGAGGTCGGTGCGGGCCTTCTCGTCGTGGACGGGCTCCTCCAGGGGCATGCGCTGCAGGTAGTCGATGAAGATCGCGCATTCGTCGGTGTGAAAGAGGTGCATCAGGTTGTGGGCGCGGGCCTTCACCCGCTCCACGGTGTCGTTGCGGCCGGACTCGATGAGGAAGAGGGTGCCCAGCCCGCCCTTCATTTTCTCCCAGGACTCCTTGACCCGCTCCTGGATCCGCGGCGCCGTGCCGTCCGCCGTGAGGAGGATCGCCGGGTTGACCAGGGCCTCGCGGGCCAGCAACCGCGAGAACAGGACCCGGCTGGTCTGCTCCCAGGAAAAGTACAGCACCGGGATCTGGTAGCGTGCGGCCACGGCGTGGGCCAGTTCCAGGGCGAAGTTCGTCTTCCCCCGCCGGGGCGCGCCGGCCAGGCCGTAGTAGAACCCCCGCCGCAACCCCGAGATCGCCTCGTTCAGGCGCTCGAAGGGGGCCACGTTGTAGCCGAGGGTGCGGCCCGCGCCGCCGCCGACGATCTCCTCCACCAGCTGCTTGCCGATCTCGGAGGCCGGCAGCGTCGAGCGCGCCAGGCGCTGCTGCTGGATCTCCATCAGCGGCGGGATCAGCCCGCCCACGAAGTCGACGATGTCCTGCCCGTCGGTCCGCTCTTCCTCCAGGTACGTCGTGATCGCGGTGTTGATCTCGACGAGCCGCAGCCGGCTGTGACGGGCCTTGAGCAGGTCCACGTAGGCGATGACCGTCGCCGCATCGGGCTCCGGCGTGGCCAGCACCTGGTCCAGGAATCGGCGCATCTCCGGGGAGCCGGCGCCGCGCTCGTTGAGCAGGGCGCGCACGGCCAGGGGATCGAGGGGGATGTCGGGCTGCTCGTTGAGGTCCAGGAGGACCTTGGCCACGGTCCGACCCAGGGAATGGGGCATCAGCTCGGGCCGGAAGCCGGCTTCCAGGGCCTTGCCGAGAAGGAAGCGGTCGCGGAGGAACCCGCTGAGCAGGGCGCGTTCGATCGCCGACGCCTCTTCCATGCCACCACCCTCGCACTCGCAAAACGACCCGTCCAAATCCTACCTGGACGGGCCGCCTCCCAGGATAACCTCCACGAATGGGTTATGCCCGGACCGAGAGGGTTTAGACCGCGTTGTCTATTGTCGCCGGATGCGGCGCCGACCCTGGCCTGGCCTGACCAGCGTCCGGTAGGTGCCGACCGCCGCATCGCAGACCCAGCCGCCTTCCGGGATCCGAGCTTCGCCGGCGTGGAACGACAGGCGCAGGCCGTCCAGACGCAGCCGGACGGCGCCGCGGGACATGACGACGGCGGCGATGCCCTTCCGGCCCAACAGCTCCAGCACCCCCGGCGCGAAGGCCACGCCGCCCAGACCCACCGCGCCTCCCCCGGAGGGCACAGGATAGACCGCAAGACGGTCCGCGTAGGCCAGGACGCGGCCGGAGGGGGCCGCTATGGTCACATCCCTGAATCCGGACGGCCTCATCCGCACCTCTGCGGGAGTCATGGCGCGCCCGGAGGGATTTGAACCCACGGCCTTCGGCTCCGGAGGCCGACGCTCTATCCGCTGAGCTACGGGCGCGCGGATGAGAGGTGCGAAACGATTATAGCAGGTCCGATCGCGTCTGGCCCCGGGCGCCAGGGGGCACAGGAGGGATAACCCCGGTCCTAAGGGGGTGCCCGCATGGACGAACTGCTGAAGGTGCTCGCGGTCCTGTTCACCGCAAGCCTGCTGGTGCTCGGTGCCGGCACGCTCATTCAGGTCGTCGAGCAGCTGCTGCACCGCCCGCAGCCCGGGACGCGGCACTAGCCGACCCGTCCATCTGGCTGCGGTCTCCGTCGGCAGGGAACGGGCAGTCACCAGAGAACAACAGACGAAGTCCCGGGACGGCCTTCAGGAGGCACGCCATGCCCGACACCTCGGCCTATCTGGAGCAGCTGCGCAAGGTGCCCATCTTCAAAGCGCTGCCGGCGCGTGAACTGGAGTTCATCTCGCGCTCGGTGAAGGAGCGGACCTACGAGCCGGGGGCCGTCATCGTCAAGCAGGGCGACCCGGGCATCGGCTTCTTCATGATCATCGACGGACGGGTCGAGGTCTCTCACGACTCGCACAAGATCCGCGAGATGGGACCGGGCGAGTTCTTCGGCGAGATGGCCCTGATGGAGGAGCGTGTCCGCACGGCCACGATCACAGCGAAGGAAGCGACGCGCTGCCTGCAGCTGGTCCGCTGGGATTTCCGGGCGCTGCTGAAGGAGAACCCCGAACTCGCCGTGCGCATGCTGGAAGTCGTCGTCCAGCGGCTGCGCGAACACCCACTCACCCACGAAGCGGACTGACCCCGCCCGGACGGCCCCGCCGGTGGCCTGACCGCGCCGACTGCCGGCGCCGGCGGCCGGGTACACCCTCGATGTGTTCACCTGCCCCACCGACGACCGGATCCTGACCCGGACCCGCGGCCCCCACGGGATCTCCTGGACCTGTCCGTCCTGCGGCGGTCGCGCGGTGGGGCTGGGCGTGGTGCGCAAGATTGTCGCGTCGGCCGTCGTGGATGATCTCTGGGTCGCGGCGAAGCACGGTCGGGGATCCCGGCGCCGACCGTGCCCGTCCTGCCGGGCGCCCATGGTCGAGGTCGGGACGACGGACGGCGGACCGAAGATCGACGCCTGTACGCGCTGCCACTTCCTGTGGTTCGACCCCTCGGAGTTCGAGACGCTCCCGGCTCCGCCGCCCCCGCGGCCCGAGCCGGAGCTGCCGCCGCAGGCGCGGGAGATCATGGCCTGGGCCGAGGCGCAGCGGATCGCCGCGCAGCATCGACCCGGAGGCGGCATCTCCGCGGACGCCCCCGGGGAGATGTGGAAGTACCTCCCGGCCCTCCTCGGCATGCCGGTGGAGTACGACAGCCCCGATCTCAGGCGGCTGCCGTGGATGACCTGGATCGTGGCGGCGCTGGCCATCGGGGTGAGCCTGGCCGGCTTTGCCCACATGGAAGACGCGATCCGCCACTACGCCCTCGTCCCCGCGGATCCGTGGCGTCACGGCGGCCTGACCCTTGCGACCTCGTTCCTCCTCCACGGCGGCCTCTTCCACCTGGTCTCGAATATGTACTTCTTGCTCGTCTTCGGCGACAACGTGGAGGACGTGCTGGGCAAGGGCGCCTACCTGGGATTGCTGGCCGCCGCGGCGTTGGCCGGGGATCTCCTGCACATCACCTTCGACCCGCGGCCCCAGGTCCCCGTGGTCGGCGCCAGCGGCGGCATCTCCGGGATCATCCTCTACTACGCGCTGAAGTTCCCGCGGGCGCGGCTGGGGATCCTGCTGCGGCTGTTCTTCCTCTACTTCCGATGGGTGTCGTTGCCCGCCTACGCCTATGTCGGGTTCTGGGTCCTGCTGCAGATCCTGGGAGCCTATCAGCAGCTGGCGGGAATCACCCACGTCTCCGCCCTGGCGCACCTGGGCGGCGCCTCGATCGGCGTCATCGCCTGGGTGCTCACCCGCTCCCGGTAGGCATTCAGTAGTCCCGCGAGAGCACGTGCCGGTTGCCGATGCGCACGTTGGTCAGGCCGGCGTCGCGGGCCGCGGCGGCCGCCTCCTCTGCGTGCCCTACCGAGGTGCAGGGGAGGTCGGGCATGTAGAAGTTCGGAGCAAAGCCCAACAGCGCGTAGGGAATGTCGCGGCAAAAGGAGGCGATGAAGCGGGCGATCCGCCCCACCTCCTCGGCATCCACATAGCCCGGTACCAGCAGCGTGCTGGCCGCCACCAGCGGCGGCTCGGGACGCCGGGCGACGCGGCCGGCGGCGCGCGCGAAGTTGGCCAGGGTCTGGCGGTTGGTGTGGCCGGTGAGCACGATGTGCAGGGTCTCGTCAAAGGCCTTCAGGTCGAACTTCACGGTGCCGCCGCTCTGCAGGGAGAGTTCCACCGCCCGGTCCATCAGTGCGGTGTTGGCTGTCCCGGACGTCTCCCAGCAGACGACCACACCCCGCCGGGCCAGCAGCGCGGCGGAGGCCAGGGCGTGGGGCATCTGGGACGCCGGGTCACCGCCGAAGTAGCAGACGCAGAACGTCTGGGCATTGGCCGCCGCCGCCAGCTCCTGGGCGCTCGTGGTCCGCCGCCGCAGCGCGGCGACTCCCGGCGCGGGATCGCCGCGAAGGGCCGCCACCTCCCTGGGGGAGGGGAGCAGGTCCCGGTAATGCCAGTTCTGGCAAAACAGACAGTTCAGGGTGCAGCTTCCGTAGAAGACGGCGAGGTTGTGCTCTCCCCGCTGTGTTCGTCCGGCGCAGGCCCACATGGCCACGCAGTTGGTGGGCAGGGGATCCCGGTACCAGTGCAGAAGGCCGCGCGACGGCACTCCCGCCAGGTGGACCAGCCGCCCCCCCTGCACGGTGCGCAGCCCGCAGTAGCCGGTATCTCCTTCCCCGAGCACGCAATCGTGCAGGCACAGGCCGCAGCGCACACCCCCCGGCGCCCGCGGCGGGACGCTCGGCATGCGGAAGGCGCGGCGCACCGCCGTATGCGACGCGGCCGCCACCTGCCGGGCTTCAGCGGGCCGCGCGCGGACGCAGGGGCCGCAGATGCCCAGGTGCGCGGCGATCAGAGGGGAGGAGCGACCGCACAGCGCACACCGCTGCTCCCCGGGACGGGAGAAGCGCTCACGGGTCCGGAGACGGGCCTCCATCTGTCCGCCCGCCGTTCTCCGCGCCCCCGACCGGTTGGGGAAGACCCGCCGGGACGACGCGGCGCCCGCGTACGCGCGCGACCAGGTCGTCCAGCAGCGTGTACACCACCGGGATGACGAACAGGGTCAGCACGGTGGAGGTGGTGAGACCGCCGAGGACGGCGATGCCGAGCGGGCGGCGCCACTCCGCCCCGCTGCTGCCGATGCCCAGGGCCACGGGCAGCCCGCCCATGATCGACACCAGCGCCGTCATGAGGATCGGGCGCAGCCGCGTCTGGCCGGCCTGCAGGATCGCCTCCCGCCGCGGCAGCCCCCGCTCGCGCAGCTGGGTGATGAACTCGATGAGCAGGATGGCGTTGTTCACGACAATCCCGGCCAGCATCATGATCCCGAGCAGTGACATCAGGTTGACCGTGGTGCGCGTGACCAGCAGCATGAAGAAGACACCGATCCCGGCCAGCGGAAGGCTGAACATGATGGCGAACGGGTTGAGCAGCGACTCGAACTGCGCGGCGATGGTCATGTAGACCAGCAGCGTCCCGAGGCCCAGGGCGAAGAACATATCGGTGAAGGTCTCCTGCTGGAATTGCGCCTCGCCGGCGAAGGCGATGCTGTATCCCGGCGGCACCGTGATCTCCTTCAGTTTGCCCTGGATCTCGGAGACCACGGCGCTCAGCGGGCGGCCCGCCAGCCCGGCCTCGACGGTGACGAGACGTTGCCGGTTCAGACGGTCGATGGTGATCGGCCCCCGGCGCAGCTCCATCCGCCCCACATCGCTCAGGTAGATCGGCGTCCCGTTCACCTGGCCGACGCGCAGGGCACCCAGTTCCTGCACGGCGTCGCGATCCTGGGCCCGGGCCTGCACGGTGATGTCGTACTCCGAACCGGCAATGCGGTACTTGGTTGTCGCCGTCCCGGAGATGTAGGTCCGCAGTTGACTGCCGATCTCCGCGGTGGTCAGGCCGAGTTCCGCCAGACGCACGCGGTCCAGCCCGATCTGCACCTCCGTCTTTCCCGGCTCGAGGTTGGTGTCCACGTTGCGGGTCCCGGAAGTGGAGGCGACGGCCTCGCGGACCTGCGCCCCCAGGCGGGCCAGTACCTGCGGATCGGGCCCCGTGATCTCGATCTGCACGGGGCTGGTGCCACCGGCGACGCCCTGCGAACCGATTTTGACCGTCGCGGCCGGAACATCACGAAGGCGAGCGCGAAGATCTTCCATGACCGCCCCCACGCCGCGCTGACGCGCGTCGCGGGGGATCAGCTTGACGAAGATCTGGGCGCGCTGACTGCCGCCCTCGGTGAATCCGAACCCGGTGTCGGAGGCGCCGACGAGGGTAAAGTAGGTGGAGACTTCCGGAGTGGCCCGCAGGGCGGCTTCCACGGCTTTCGCCGCGCGGTCGGTCTGGGCCAGGGAGCTGCCCGGCGGCATGCGGAGTTCGATCTGGAACTCGCCGTAGTCGCCCATGGGGAAGAACTCCTTGCCCACCAGGGGCGAGGCCACGATGGCCAGGGCGGCGACAAAGAGGGCCGCGGCGGTGAGCAGCACGCGTCCGCGGTGCTGCAGGGACCAGGACAGCGCCCCGCGATAGCGCTCGGCCAGCCAGCCATAGAAGCGGTCCCAGCGGGCGAACACCCGGGCCGTCCGCCCCGGCGGCGCGTCGGCCGTCGCGGGCCGCAGCCACCGTGCGGACAGCATGGGGGTGAGGGTGAAGCCCACGAGGATACTGAACAGGTTGGCAAAGACGACGGTCAGGCCGAACTGGCGGAAGAACTGGCCGACCAGCCCCCGCATGAAGGCGATGGGCAGGAAGACGGCCACGTTGGCCAGGTTGCTGGCCATGACCGCCAGCTCGATCTCCTTGGCCCCGCGCAGGGCGGCCTCGCGCGGATCGCTCCCCTCCTGGAGGTGGCGGCTGATGTTCTCGTTGACCACGATGGCGTTATCGATCATCAGCCCGATGGCGATGGCCAGACCCAGCAGGGAGAGCATGTTGAGCGAGAACCCGGCGAAGTACATGGGGATGTAGGTGGCGACGATCGCCGCCGGCAGGGCCAGGGCGATGATCAACGTGTTGCGCACGCTGTGCAGAAAGAGAAAGACCACGACCGTGGCCAGGAGGGAGCCCAGGATGAGGTTTCCCTGGACGTCGGCGACGGAGTCCCGGATGAACAGCGAGGCGTCCAGCGCCGCCTCGATGCTTACGCCGGGCGGCAGCGCGGCGCGCAGCTCCCGGATCGCCTCGTGCACGCCGTCGGCCACGGCCACCGTGTTGGCGTCGGACTGCTTCTGGATCGTGATCCCCACGCTGTCCTGACCGTTCAGCCGGGTGAGGCGGTCCGGTTCCTTGAGCGTATCGACGATGCGGGCCACATCGCGCAGAAGCACGGCGCCCCCCGGGCGCGGGATGCGGAGGTCTCCGATCTCCTCCACGCTGCGGAACTGCCCCATCACCCGGACCAGGAACTCCTCATCGCCCTGCCTGAGGCGGCCGCTGGGGATGTTCAGGTTCTCGGCGCGCAGGAGATTCTCGATCTGCAGCACGGAGATGCCCAGGGCCCGCAGCCGGTCCTGATCCACCTCGACCCGGATCTCCCGCACCCTCCCGCCGGAGACGTTCACCGCGGCCACGCCCGGCACGCGCTCCAGGCGGGGCTTGATGATGTTGTCGGCGATCTGCCGCAGTTCGTAGCCGGAGAGCCGGCCGCCCATGCCCAGAATCAGGATGGGCTGGCTGCTGAAGTCGAACTTCGCGACCGTGGGATCCTCGGCGTCCCGGGGCAGCAGGGGCCGGACGGTGTCCACCCGTTGGCGCACGTCGGCGGTGGCCGCATCGATGCCGGTGCCGAGCTGGAACTCGATGGCCACGATGGAGGCGCCTTCCTCGCTGGTGCTGTAGACGCGACGGACACCCGGCAGGGAACTGAGCTGTTCCTCCAGGGGTTTGCTGATCAGCGTCTCGACTTCTTCGGGGCCGGCGCCGGGATAGGCGGTGATGACCGTGACAAAGGGAAACTCGACGTTGCTCATCAGTTCCACCGGCATCCGGCTGTAGGAGATCCCGCCCAGGACCAGGAGGGCGAGGATCACCATCAACACGAACACCGGCCGCCGAACGGCCAGCGCGGAGAGCGACATCAGCGGTTCACCACCTTGACCGCCTGGCCGTTGGCCAGCGACTCCGGCCCCAGCGTGACCACGAGCTCGCCTTCGGCGACCCCGTAGAGGATCTGCACGATGTGATGGTGGCGCAACCCGAGCAGGACCTTGCGCACGCTGGCCCGGCCGTCCTTGACCACCACGACTTCCGGCTGTCCGTTCTGCCGGATCGCGCCGCTGGGGACCACGACCACGTTCTCCCTGCGCTCCACCAGCACCGAGACACGGGCCGACATGCCCGGGAGCAGGCGTCCCGATCCGTCGGCCAGCCGGATGCGGACCTTCGCCGCGCGCGTCAGGGGGTCGGCAGAGGGCTGGATCCGGCTGACGGTGCCGGGCAGCGTCAGGGAGGGATCCGCGTCAGGACGCACCGTCGCCGCCTGCCCCCTGCGCACCTGCGGCAGGTCGCGCTCCCCGACGCTGACCTCCACCTCCAGGTCGCGGTCGTCGTAGAGGACGGCCACCTTCATCCCCGGAGCGATGAACTCCCCGACGGTGACCGGTAGCTCGGCGATCCGCCCGGCAAAGGGCGCGCGGATGGTGGCGTTCTCCAGTTGCAGGCGGACCAGCCGCAGCCCGGCCTGAGCCGCGCCGTAGGCGGCCTCGGCCTGTTCCACCTGGGCCCGGGCCATGGCCACCTCCTCCTCCCGCGCGCCCGACCGCACGAGGCTGAGCTGTTGACGCGCGGAGTCCAGCTGGGCGCGCGCCACGTCACGCTGGAGGAGGACCGCGTCGAGCTGCTGCCGGCTGACCGCACCGGCGGCGAACAGCTGCTGCATCCGGGCCACCTCCGCCTCGGCGTTGCGGAGGGCCGCCTCGGCCTGCCGGACGGCGTTCTCCGCCTGGGCGCGTTCCTGCGACCGGGCGCCGGCCAGCAGCGCCGCCAGTCGGGACTGCGCCACCTCGCGCGCCGCGGCGGCCTGGCGGACATTCTCCTCGGCTTGGCGAACCTGTGCTGTGAGTTCCTCCGTCTCGAGCCTGGCGATCGGCTGCCCGGCGGCGACGCGGCTCCCCTCCTGGACGTACACGGCGGCGATCCGTCCCGCCATCTTGGGGGTCAGGTCCACCCGCCGGGCCGAGAGCACGGTCCCGGTGAGATCCAGGGTTTGTTCGATCGCCCCCCGCCGGGCCGGCACCGTCTCCACCGCCACGGTCTCCACCGGTGCCGGATTCTGCGCCCCGAGCTGGGGGGCGGCGCGCATGCGTTGCTGGGCGACCACTCCTCCCGCGACGAGGAGAACGGCGACGGCCAGGATGATGGTCCACTTCCGCATCAGCGTACCCCTTCACGTGTGTGTGCCGTGAACGTGCCCTCTCCCATCGCCAGCCGCAGGGTCTGCACGATCCGCGGCCAGTCGATCGGGACCCCGCTCAGGGCCTCCTGCAGGCTGAGGCCGTCGAAGGTCGAGACGACGATCGCGGCCAGCGCGTCGGTGTCGACATCCGGCCGCAGCTGCCCGACAGTCTGCGCTTCGCGCAGCAGCGCCGCGATGAACCTTCGCCACTCGTCGTAGCCGCGGGCGCACAGCGCGCTCAGCCGGTCGTCCTTGCTGGCCTGCGCCCATACCTCCAGGAGCAGACGGGGGGAGAAACCGGGCGAGGCCTGCTTCGCAGCGAGATCGGCGGTGAACTGTGTCGCGATCCTGTCAATCTTCTCCAGGGGCGTGGTGGCCGTGGCCGCCGCGGCCTTCGCCCGTTCCAGGGAGTGCGCGACGCTGTGGCCCACAACGGCGGCAAGGATCTCGTCCTTGGACTTGAAGTACGTGTACACGCCGCCCTTGCTCAGCCCCGCTTCGTCGCAGATATCCTGGATGGTGGTCCGGTGCACTCCGGCCCGCGCGAAGCAGATCGCCGCGGCGTGAAGAATCCGCCTCCGCTGGCCCTGCTCGTGAGCGGTCGTCACCCTCGGGCTCATGTGCGCACTACTCCTATGGATCCGATCGACACAGACGGGCCTCCGCTTGCCGGCAAGGGGAATGAAAACCGGACGGTCGGTTTGACTCCCTCCTGGACGCTACACCCCGGGGGAGCCCGCTGTCAAGTCGGGCCGGTCGCGTGCACTCCGGAGGTGCCCGGCGGAGCCCCTCGGGCGCGTCGGAGCAGGAGCAAAAGCACGGCTCCGGTCCCCCAGGTGACGGCCAGGAAGATCGCCACCCAGCCCAACCCGGGGATGAAGGCCAGCACCCCCAGCAGCGCGGCCCCGACGACCGCCTCGAGCGCTGCGGCGTGTTGCTCTTGAAAACCGCCCAGGATCCGGTCCCCCAGCAGCCGCGAAACGCCGGCGAAGCCGGCCAGGGCCAGCAGCATCACGGCGAAGGGCAGGAAGGCGATCAGGGGGATGCCCACGATGGAGACCGCCAGCAGCACGGCCAGGGGCGGGAGCAGGATCCACAGCAGGATCCCGGCGAGGATCGCTTCGCCCGGCGAATAGTGCACGGCGTCCGCGATGCGGCGGGTGGGCCCGGGAAACAGCGCGGCCACCGCGGCGGCCAGGACGATGAATGCGACGAAGGTGAACGTCGCCGCCGCGCGTATCAGCCCCGGCCACCCCATCCACCAGTCGCGCCCCCAGACCCGGCCCTGGCGCGACGCCGGCGGGGGGCCATCCGGCGGCGGAACGCCGGAGGGCCGGATGCGTCCTCGCACGCGGGCGCCGGGCCGCATCTCCACGCGGCCGTTCGCCGACCAGACGTCGCCGCCGACCACGGCGCCCGGGGCCAGGGAGATGTCTCCGTTGAAGGTGCGTACGGATCCGGTGACCGTCCCGTTCACGGCGACGTCACCGTTCATCGTCATCGCGTCGCCGCGCAGCGTCCCGTCCACCTGGATCCGGCCGTTCAGGGTCAGGGCCGAACCGTCATGGACCGTGCCGGGCGGGATGACGATGTCGCCCGAGAGCCGCACGGTGACGCCCTGTGCCGCCAGGGGAGAAGCGGCCAGGAAAATAACGAGGACGGTCAGGAAGGTCCGCAACCGGGATCCCTCTCTGGCATGGAGCCGGCGAGATCTGCTCCGCCTACTGCCTACGCTCCCCGGGGACGGTCTCCTCCACCAGCCGCAGTTCGCGTCCTACCGTGGGAACGACGGAGGAGCAGTCCCGCCGGGCGCAGTAGGACACGTCCGCCTGGAGCCCCAGACGCACGATGTTCCGACCCGCCGCGGCCCGCAGGAACACGGCCAGCGTATCCGGCTCCGATCGATACAGCAGAAGGGCGGCCTCCGCCCCGTCGGTGAGGTCGAACGGACCGTGCTCCAGCAACCGGGAGGTGAGATAACCGGCGCAGTAGGCGTCGTCGAGGCCGAAGCCGCCTTCGCGACCGGCGCAGACCAGCGTTACATCCGACCCCGCGGCCCGGGCGAGGCGGAAGGCCTCGGCCGCCGCCGCCGCGCCGTTGCGCATGGCGCCGATGAGCACCGGTCCCAGGCCGGCGACGGCGCGGATCGCCGCCGTGCCGTTCGTCGTGACGAATATCACCGGTCGCCCTCGGATCTCCGCCGCAGCGAGTTCGACCGGAGAGTTGCCGTAGTCGAATCCCTCGGGAGCCAGCCCGCCCTCTTCGCCCGCCATCACCACCCGGGGGAGCTCGCCTTTCCGGGCGCGGGCCACCGCGACGCTGGGCGCGATGTACACCCCGTCGGCCCCGCGCTCCACCAGGGTCACGAGCGACGTGCTGGCCCGCAGGACGTCCACGACCACGCACACCTGAGGGCGGTCCACCGGCGCGGGGTCCAGCGCCCCCGTGAGGAGCAGCGAGGGGTGGAAGGCGACGTGCAGGCGCATGCCGCCCTGCCTACCCGTTGAACTGTCGATGGCGCCGGTCCCGCTCGATCGCCCAGCGCAGGCGCGATTCAATGACCGCCGCGGCCTCGGCGACGGACGTCCCCAGGAACGCCCCGTCCGCAGGGGTCACGATGAGCAGCGTGGTGCGCCCGCCCACGATTTCGTAAACCTGCCCCAGCCGAATCACGCCCACCTCGCCCGGATCGGGATCTCGGTCGAAGAACCGGTCCAGCGCCGCGGCCATCGCCGCGATGCGGGAGGGATCGGGCAGGCGGAGGATCACCGTGTCGTTGACGGCCAGCTCGGCGACCTGCCGTCCCCCCTCGGTGACCGTGCGGGTCGTCACCCGCAGGAAGTTGGCGGCGGGACGGCGCACCAGGGGGATGCCGCGCCGGCGCAGTTCGGCCTCGATGTACGCCACCCGTTCCTCCGTCTTCGGGTGGTCACGGAGGTCGCCCGGGTCCGCCCGCGGCCGGTAGCGCTCCTCGCGGAGCAGATGTTCCATCACCGTGAGGGCGGCCACCGGGGTGTACGGGGTCCTGGTCAGGTAGGCCAGCCCCAGGAGGTCCGCCTCCCGCTCCATCTCCCGGGTATAGCCGCTGAGCAGGCCGTAGCTCACCAGCTGCGCGCCCTGGGCGATCGCCGGGTCGCGCGTCAGCACGGCGACGACGATGGTCCAGAACGCGGCCTGGTTGCTGCGACGGATCATCGCCATCTGGTGGCGCCGGGCGGTGTGGGCGATCTCGTGGGCCAGCACCGCAGCCAGCTCGTGGTCGGACCGCACGAAGGCCAGCATGCTGCTGGTGACGTAGACGAAACCGCCGGGCAGCGCCACGGCGTTGGGCTCCTTCCACTCGATGACGTTGAACGTCCAGGGGAGGGCGGGACGATCGGAGATCTCCGCGACGAGCCGGCCGATGCGCCGGACCCGTTCGACGACGTCCCGGTCGGCGAGGAGGCGGTACTGCGCCTCCAGCTGCTGGGCGTAGGTCCGGCCGATGCGGATCTCCGCCTCGTCCGCGGACGCCGCCGGCAGGGGCGTCGGAAGGAGAAGGACTGACAGGAGAACGAGCAGGAGCGCGGTCCGCAGCGAACGCATGGCCAGCGCCGCAGAGGACCGGCTCTTCAGCGCCGGGCGGATCCCGCCGGCGGGCATGTCGGTTTCGCCCGGCCCATGCTCTTCAGCCACCGGAGCACCCCAGGCGAAACACCTTCCGCGCGTTCTCGGTGGTGACCCCGGCGATCTCCTCGGCGGTCACCCCGCGCAGCGCGGCCAGGCGCGCGGCAATGGGCACGAGGTAGGCCGGCTCGTTGCGCCGGCCGCGGAAGGGTTCCGGCGTCAACACCGGTGCATCGGTCTCGAGCAGCAGGGCCTCGGCGGGAACGCACCGGGCCACCTCCAGGACCTGACGGGCGTTCCGGTACGTCACGGGACCCCCGAGGGAGATGACGTATCCGGCCTGGACACACCGGCGGGCGAACTCCGTCGATCCCGAGAAGGCGTGCAGGACCGCCCGCACGGATTTCCACTCTCCTAGTATATCCAGGACATCCCCAAACGCCTCCCGGCAGTGAACGACCGCGGGGAGACTCAGCTCGGCGGCCAGACGCAGGTGCCGGCGGAAGGCGCGACGCTGGATCTCCCGATCGGGACCGCGGACATAGTCCAGGCCCGTCTCCCCGACGGCGACCACCTTCGGGTGCGCGGCCAATCTCCGGAGTTCGTCCATCGTCTCCGCGGTAACCTGCTCCGCCTCCTGCGGGTGGACGGCCACCGCGGCATAGACGTCCGGGTGCCGGTCGGCCAGCGAGACGGCGGCTGCGGACGAGGGGACGTCGGAGCCCACCGTGACCATCCCGACCACGCCGGCGGCCCGGGCCCGGGCCAGCACCTGCTCGCGGTCCGGGTCGAAGGCCCGATCTTCGAGATGCAGGTGGGAGTCGAAGAGCTCCATCTCCGGGGAGGTACCGGGCCTCAGGTGATCTTCGCGCCCTTGGGGGCGTTCTTTTCCACCGTCAGCAGCGCCACCTGACCGTCCCACTCCGCGGCCAGCAGCATCCCGTGGGAGTCGACCCCGCGCACCCGCCGCGGGGCCAGGTTGGCCAGGACGATGATGCGCTTGCCGACCAGTTCCTCCGGGGTGTACTGGGGGATGAGCCCGGTGATGATGGTGCGCACCTCGGTTCCCAGGTCGATCCTAGCTTCGATCAGCTTGTCGGTGTTGGGCACCCGCTTCGCCTCGAGGACCTCGGCGACACGGATGTCCAGTCTGCGGAACTCTTCGATGGTGATGGTCTCTCCCACAGGCTCCTCCTCCGCCGGCTCCGTTTTCGGGGGCGTCGCCGGCCCAGGACCAGTCTGCGCCTCTCCGGCCTCCCGCACCTCGACCCGGTACTTCTCGATCCTGGGGAAGACCGGAGCGCCGGGACGGACCCGGGTCCCCGGGGGCACCGTCCCCTCCCGGGCATCCTCCAGACGCTGGGCCTCCAGCGGCACGCCGATCCCCAGCTGGTCCCAGACGCGCCGGGTCGCCGCGGGCAGCCAGGGCGACAGGAGGATGGTGACCCCCCGGAGCACCTCGACAGTCTCGGCCAGGGCGGCGCCGGCCCGCCGGCGGTCCGTCCTGACCGTCCGCCAGGGCGCTTCCTCGTCCAGGAATTTGTTGGCCAGGGCCAGCAACCTCCAGATCTCGGCCAGCGCGCGGGTGAAGTCGAGACGCGAGAGGAGCGGATCCAGCGCATCGACCACCTCCGCCGCGGTCCGGCGCAGCGCCCCCGCCGTCCCGACCGCCGGCTCGGGCGGGGGAACCACGCCGCCGAAATGCCGTTCGATCTGCGGCAGCGTCCGGTTGAGCAGGTTCCCGTAATCGTTGGCCAGGTCGGCGTTGAAGCGGTGCACCAGCCCCGGCTTGTTGAAGTCCCCATCGGCGCCGAAGGGAATCTCCCGCAACAGAAAATAGCGGATGGCGTCCACGGCGATGTCCTGGTCTACACCGGCTTCCTGGGCGATCTCCCGGGCCAGGGCGGCCGGATCGATCACGTTGCCCAGTGACTTGCTGAACTTCTGCCCCCCGAAGGTGAGCCAGCCGTGGGCAAAGGTCTGCTGCGGGATCGGGATCCCGGCGGCGTGGAGCAGGATGGGCCAGTAGACGGCGTGGAACCGGACGATCTCCTTGCCCACCAGGTGGACGGTGGCCGGCCAGAAGCGGCGGAACCGTTCGCCGTCGGGATACCCCAGGGCCGAGATGTAATTGGTGAGGGCGTCGATCCAGACGTAGATGACGTGGCGGCGGTCGAAGGGCACGGGCACACCCCAGGTGAAGGTGGAGCGGCTGACGGAGAGATCGCGGAGTCCCGCACGCACGAAGGAGACGACTTCGTTCCGCCGCGCCTCGGGTTCGATCAACGCGGGATTCTCCTCCACGGCCCGCAGCCACCAGTCTTGGTACCTGGACAGGCGGAAGAGGTAGGATTCCTCCGACGTCCACTCCGTCGTGCGGCCCGTGTGGACCGGGCAGGTGCGGTCCGGACCGAGCTCCGTCTCCAGGTAGAACGACTCACAGGAGGCGCAGTACCAGCCCTCGTACCGCCCCGGGTAGATATCCCCCTGGTCGTAGAGCTTCTGGAACAGCAGGGCGGCCACGCGCTCGTGGCGGGGCTCCGTGGTCCGGATGAAGTCGTCGTACCTGATGTTCAGGACCTCCCACAGCCGTCGGAACTCGGCCGCGATGCGGTCGCACCAGGCCTGGGGCGTCACCCCGTGCTGCCGGGCGGCGCGCTCGATATTGATCCCGTGCTCATCGGTGCCGGTGAGGAAGAAGGTCTCGTAGCCGGCCAGGCGTTTAAACCGCGCGGCCACGTCGGCGGCAATGGTGGTGTAGGCGTGCCCGATGTGCGGCACATCGTTCACATAGTAGATGGGCGTCGTGATGTAGTAGGTCTTTCCGGCCACGGTCACCACCCCTCGAAAGACAATGCGCCCCTCGTCCGTGGGACGAGGGGCACCTCCTCGTGGTACCACCCAGTTTCGCGCCGTACGCCTCGACGGGTGCGGGGCGTCGCCGCCCGACACCCTGGCCCGTTCACGGGAACCGCCCGGCGGGTCCTACTCGACCCTGCTCTTTCGGACCCGCAGCTCCGGAGCCATGTTCGCCGCCGTCCTCCCGCCGGCTTCCACCGCACCCGGCTCGCTTCAGGACCGGACAGACGGGTACTCCCGCTCCGTCACCGCTTGTGCGACCCATTCTACTGGGGCAGAGGGGCAGCGTCAATGACAGGGCCGGGACGACGGACCGGCGGCCTCAGGGCGGCGGAGGGGGGTAGGACTCGACGATCTCGTACAGGTCCGCGGGGTCGACAGGTTCAGAAATGGGGACCGCGCTGTTCACCTGACCCCGTGCGGCGCTCCTGACCCAGGCATCGTAGGCCGCTGGGCTGTCCCAGGTGGCGATGACGACGTAGGGATCACCCGGCCTCAGAGGACGCAGGAGCTCACCGCTGCGCAGCCCCGCCACCTCCCTGGCCAGCGCCAGCACGCCGCGCGCCCGGAAGGTCTCCTCGAACTCGCGCTCCCGGCCCGCCGCCACCTGCAGTCTGATGATCGAACGGATCATCGCCCGCGCTCACAACAACCCGGCGGCGGTCAGCAGCTCCCGCAACCGGAGGCGGTGCTCCTCGCTCAGCGGCGGCGCGGGAGCCCGGACGGTGGGGTGGGCGATCCGGCCGAGCATCGCCATCGCCTCCTTGATGACCACGAAGAAGGGCGCGTCCAGCTGATACAGCGTCGCCAGCTCCAGGCGCTGGCGCATCACCGCGGCCGCCTCGGCCAGGCGGCCGGCCCGCCAGTGCTCGTAGATCGCCACGGGCGGGGCGGGAGCGACGTTGGCCACCGCGGGGATCGCGCCGTCACCGCCGCTCAGCAGCGTGTTCAACAGGTGGAACTCGTACCCGCAGAGCACGCTGAACTCGGGTTTGCGCGGCTTGATCCGCGCGATCACCTCGTGGATGTGGCTGATACTGTCGATCGTCTCTTTGATGCCGAGGACGTTGTCGTGGGCCGTCGCCAGACGGGCCACCAGCGGCGCCGGGATACTGCGGCCCACAACTGCGGGAAAGTTGTAGATCAGGACCGGGAGGGTCACCGCTTCTGCCACCGCCCCGATGTGCATCTCGATCGCCTGGTCGTTGGGCGTCCAGTAGTAGGGCGGGATGACGATCACGCCGTCGGCGCCGATCTCCTCGGCATACCGGGCCAGGGCCACGGCCTCCTCGGTCGCGGTGGACAGGCACCCGACCAGCACGGGAACCCGGCCGTCCGTGTGGCGGACGACCAGGGCGGTGAACGCCCGGCGTTCCTCCGCCGTGAGGTGCATGGCCTCCCCCGTGCTGCCCAGGGCGAAGACGCCGTGCACGCCGCCCGCGATGACGAAGTCGAGATGGGCCCGGTTGGCGTCCTCGTCGATGCGCCCCTGCTGATCAAACAGCGTGACCAGCGGCGGAATGATCCCTCCGAATCGACTCACCCGTCCTGCCTCCTTCATCTGGCGGAGATACTCCGCGACGTAGCGCCTGGCCGGTTCCTCGTACGCCAGGGGGACCAAGACGTCTCCCCAGATCCCGCTGGCCCCTCGAATCACCTCGGCGTACATCGGCACCTGGCGGCTGCGGACCAGGACCGGAATGCCGGCGTCAAGGAGGATGCGCTCGACCAGGGCCGCTTCGGACTCGCTGGCCGCCTGGAACACCCGCGCGTAGTCCCGCGGCCGCGGCAACCGACCGGCCATCAGCCCTTTCCTCGCATCCGGAGCATCAGCTCATAGGCCTGGCGTCTGCCGAGCCCGCAGGCCCGCCTCACCTCCTGGACCGCCCTGGTGGGCGGGACCCCCGCCTCCAGCAGGGCACGCATCCGCGCCGCCGGATCGTCCTCCCCTTCCGTCACCGCCTCCGTTGCTCCTGCCACGACGATCGTGAACTCTCCCTGCGGGGGGTGAGCGCGCAGGTGGTCCAGCGCCTCTGCCACCGTGCCCCGGAACACTTCCTCGAATTTCTTGGTGAGTTCACGGGCCAGCGCCACGCGCCGGTTCCCGAGGACCAGAGCGATGTCCTCCAGCGCCGCCGTCAGCCGGTGCGGGGCCTCGTAGAGCACCAGCGTCCAGGGCAGGGTGCGCACCGCCGCCAGAGCCCGACGCCGCTCGCCGGACCGGCGGGGCAGGAACCCCAGAAAGGTGAAGCGGTCGGTGGGCAGGGCCGAGACCGTCAGCGCCGCCAGCACGGCGCTCGCCCCCGGGACCGGGACGATGGTGAGTCCTGCGGAAGCCGCGGCGCGGATCAACCGGTAGCCCGGATCGGACAGGGCCGGCGTGCCGGCATCGGAGACCAGAGCCACATGCTCCCCCCGGCGCAGGCGCCGGACCAGTTCGGCGCTGCGCGCCTCCTCGTTGTGCTCGTGAAAGCTCACCGTAGGGGTCGTAATCCCGTAGTGTGTCAGGAGCCGGCGGGTGCGGCGGGTGTCCTCGCAGGCGATGAGATCGACCTCGGCCAGGACGCGCCGGGCGCGAAAGGTCAGATCTTCCAGATTTCCGATGGGCGTGGCGACGAGATACAGCGTTCCGGCGCTCATGGGGCGGCCAGACGCAGCGCGGCGCGGACGGCCTCCTCCGCCGTCTCCACCACGGTCAGCGGGGCCCGCTCGCCTCCGCGCTGCGCCTCCCAGGTGCGCAGTCCCACGACGGGCTTCCCGCAGCGCAGGGCATGGCCGATCTCGGACAGGGTGCCGTATCCGCCCCCGATGGCGATCAGGACATCGGCCGTCAGGACGATGACGACGTTGCGCATCTGCCCCATCCCGGTGGCGATGGCGACGTCGATGTAGGGATTGGCTTCGTCGCGCTGCGGGCCGGGCAGCACGCCGACCGTCAGGCCGCGGGCGCCCCGCGCGCCGCGGGCCGCGGCCTCCATCACCCCGCCCAGGCCTCCGCAGAGGAGGATGCAGCCGGCCTCGGCGATCCGCCGACCGACCTCCTCGGCCAGCGCCTCGTGCGCCGGATCGGAAAAGACGCTTTCACCAATGACGCCGATGACGCGGCGCACGTCGTCCTCCGGGAAGGATCGAAGCCGGGGCCTGGGGCGGCAGCGGGGCGTCCTGCGCCGGCGGAGGAGGCAGACGGTCTGCGGCCGGACGGAGCAGGCGCTGCAGGATGAGCACGGCGGCCGCCTTGTCCAACGGCTCGTTCAGGTTGCCGCACTTCGGCGACTGGATACACGACGGACACCCCGCTTCGCAGGGACAGCCTTCAATGGTCCGCAGGGCCGCCGCCATCACCTCGTCCAGGAGCGCGTAGCCCTTCTCCGTAATCCCCACCCCGCCGGGATGTCCTTCGTAGATGAAGATCGCCGGGGCGTCCATCTCCGGATAAACCGGGTAGGAGACGCCGCCCAGGTCCCAGCGGTCACACATCGCAAACAGCGGCAGTACGCCGATCGCTGCGTGCTCCACGGCATGGATGCCGCCGGCCAGATCCAGCTGGCGGCGGCGGAGCTCCTCTTCGATCCCGGCCGGAATGCCGAACCACAACGCCGTGGTTTGCAGCCGTTCCTCGGGCAGGTCGAGCGGTTCCTCGCCCAGGACCTCCTCCGAGAAGAGCCGCTTGCGGACAAACCCGGTGACCTGCGTGCGGACCTCGACGTCGCCGAAGCAGGCGACCGTCGGCCCCCACGGGCGCTGGCGCCGGACGGCGAGGATCTCCAGGTCGGTGTCGGACCGCGGCTGCGTGTAGTAGTCCCCCTCGGCCGGCACCACGGTCGCCGTGCGCGACGCCAGATCCAGCCGTCCGACCAGGTAGGGTTCTCCCTGGTGGAGGTAGACCGCACCCGGGTGCAGCTGCTCCAGGGCGCGCGCGCCGTCCACCGTGCCGATGAGGCGCCCGCCCGGCGCCTCGACCACGCGGAACGCCTCGCCGCCCGCGCTGCGGACCTCCACGTCGCCGGCGGGATAGCGCGCCCCGGCCCAGTACCAGCGGTCATGCCGGTTCCGCAGGTCGCCGTGTCCTTCCAGGAGGCGGGCCAGCTCCAGCATGCGCGGCCCAAAAAGCTCCGTATCCCGACTTCCCACCGGAAGTTCGGCGGCCGCACAGCGCAGGTGGCCGGCCAGGATGTACGGGTTCTCCGGATCGATCGCGGCCTGCTCCACCGTCCGCTCGAACAGATACTCCGGCGCGCGCATCAGGTACTGGTCGAGGGCGTCTTCCAGCGCGATGAGGACGACCAGGGCCTCATCCGTCCCCCGGCCGGCGCGGCCGGCCCGCTGCCAGGTGCTGGCGATGGTGCCGGGATAACCGACGAGCACGGCGGCGTCCAGCCCGCCGACGTCGATGCCCAGCTCCAGCGCGCTGGTCGAGATCACGCCCAGCAACTCGCCGTCGAACAGCCGTCGCTCGATGGCCCGGCGTTCCCGGGGGAGGTAGCCGGCGCGGTAGGGACTGATGCGGTCGGCCAGCTCCGGCGCCCGCTCCTCCAGGGCGGCGCGGGCGTAGCGGTACACGAGCTCGGTGATCTTCCGGGCCTGGGTAAAGGCGATGGTCCGCACTTCCCGGCGCACCAGTTCGGCGAACAGGGCGCTGCCTTCCACGTAGGCGCTGCGGCGGCGCGCCCGGGCCCGGTCGATGATCGGCGGATTCCACAGGACGAACCAGCGCGGCCCCGACGGCGAGCCGTCGTCGGCGATCACCCGGACGGGCAAACCCAGCAGCGTCGAGGCAAACTCCTCCGGGTTGCCGATGGTCGCTGACGTACAGACGAAGACCGGCGCGGCGCCGTGCATCCGGCAGATCCGCCGCAACCGACGGATGATGTTGGCGACGTGGCTGCCGAAAACGCCGCGGTAGACGTGGGCGTCGTCGATGACCACATAGCGCAGGCGGCGGAAGAAGGCCGCCCAGCGGAAGTGCTGGGGGAGGATGCCCACGTGCAGCATGTCGGGGTTGGTGAGGATGATCTGTGCCGTCTCCCGGAGCTCCCTCCGGCGGCGGATCGGGGTGTCGCCGTCGTAGGTGGCGAAGGGCACGCCCAGCTCCAGTTCCGCAAGGGCATCGGCCTGATCCTGGGCCAGAGCCTTGGTGGGGAAGACGTACAGCGCGCGGGCCTGGGGGTCGGCGAGCAGCGTCTCCAGCACCGGGACCGTGTAGCACAGCGTCTTCCCGCTGGCCGTACCCGTGACGACGACAGTGTGCTCACCGCTGCGCACGGCCCCGATCGCCTCGACCTGGTGCCGGTAGAACCGGCGGATGCCGCGGCGCTGGAGAGCCCGCCGCAGCGGTTCGGCGGGCGGCGGCGTGAGCACGGCGTAGCGCGCCGGGCGGGGCGGAATGAACTGCGTATGCACCATCTGTCCGGCGTACCCGGACTGGCGCTGGAGGTCGTCGAGGAAGGCGCGGACATCCATCGGGTCGCGGCGCTCCTGCCAGGAGTATTATGACCGCCGCCGCGCCGCCCTGCCAGCGCAGCCGCGACCGGACCGGCCCGCCGGCGTCCCGACCCCGGAAAGAAGGAAGGGCCGGGCGCGGTGCCCGGCCCTGTTCCTGATTGCTGGTGGTGCGATCTACCGGAAGCGGAAGTCCAGCGTGTGCGCGCTCCCGTCGTCCAGAGTCACGATAAAGCGCCGGCAGGAGCCGCGCCAGGATCGCTCCGTCTGCCAGGTGTAGCGGTAGTACCCACGGCGGATCCACGACCAGGCGCGGTCGTTGTCGTCCTTGTGGCGGACGATCTCGTCGTCCTCTTCATCGTCCTCATCCTCGGCGAAGGCGCCCCGGTCGAAGGGACCCTTGTGGTGGTCGCGCCGGTTCCAGGAGACGTAGCGAAGCCGTCCTTTCGCGCTGACCACGCCGCTGACCGGTCCGCTCGGGCAGGCGATCTTCCCGACCTGGATCGAGGAGACCGCGCTCAGCGCCTTCACTGGCTGGCCCGTCGAGTCTTCGATCTGCCAGCGCAGGGTGATCCGCGCCCCGGCCCGCGCCGACACCGGGTTGTGGCGCGGCCGCGGGAAGAATCCGAGGAACCGGTAGCTGGACTTGGAGGGCTCGACGAAGCGGCCGAATCCGACGGCCATGTTGCCGACCGGCACGCTGGCCACAACCCCATTGGTTGCAGCGTCGATGGCAACCAGCCGGTTCTGGCCCCCGTCAACGACGAAGATCCGGCGCCCGTCCGAACTGACGGCGACGCCGAAGGGCGCGCCGCCCGGAAGGAGGATGTCGGGCAGCTTCGTATTCGTCGCCGCGTCGATCACGGACACGCTCTCGCTGCCGTTGTTGGCGACGTACACGCGCGTGCCCGTCGGGTTGACGGCCACCCCCTGGGGCTCCACGCCCACCGGGATGCTAGCGACGATCGCATTGGTCGTGGTGTCAAAGACCCTGAGTCTGCTGGCATAGTACTCCGTGACGTACAGCCGCCCGCCGTCCGGACTCAGCGCCGCTCCCGTCGCGCCGGCCGCCGGGTCGCCGTCGATCCACTCCGCGACCGTATTCGTGGCCGCATCGATTACGGACACTTCGGGCGACCCGTTGAAGTTCACGACGAAGACCTGAGAGCCGTCGGGGCTCACCTCCACCCCGCGCGGTCCGATCCCTACGGCAACCGTGGCCACGACCCTGTTGGCGGCCGTGTCCACGACGGACACGCTATTCCCACCGAAGTTGGTGACATAGAGACGCGTCCCCGCCGGGTTGAGTGCCAC
>JAVKHY010000017.1:0-304 GCA_031459765.1 Armatimonadota bacterium
TCCCGCGGCTTGAGGATGGCGCCAATCGCGGGTTGCGAGGAACAGCACTCGCACTCGCTCGCTGAGGGTCGTCCCTCGCGTTGCTCCCGTCACCTCATGCTTCACATTCATGGAGAGCGCGCAGTACTGTTCCAAGATCATTCGTGATCGACCATGTGCCTTTCTTGTGCGTCCTCGTGAGATCGATCCCAGGCTGAGCCTTGACTCTCGCAAACCGGTCGCCGGCGGCCGTGCCGCCATGGGATGCGATCTTGCGGGACAGGGTTGATCTCGCCGAAAAGTACTTCTCCCGCTCAACGTAGAA
>JAVKHY010000017.1:362-33947 GCA_031459765.1 Armatimonadota bacterium
TCCCCCGTAGGTACTCCAGGTAGGGCTCCACGGTCAACTCGCGGCCCGTCGCCCGTCGCAGGATCTCCCGCGGCAGGAACTTGCGGCCGTGGCGGTGGAGGTTCTGGCGCAGCCAGCCCAGCAGCGTGGCGAACCGGCCGGTCCGGAACTCCTCCAGCAGGGTCGGATGGGCCCGCCGGGCCGCCTCGAAGAGCTGCACCGAGATGATGTTCCCCAGAGAGTACGTGGGGAAGTAACCGATGGAGCCCTGGGCCCAGTGGATGTCCTGCAGGACGCCGTCGGCGTCGGAGGGGGGCGTCAGGCCCAGGTAGGCCGCCATCTTCTCCGCCCAGGCCCGGGGCAGCGCCTCCACCTGCAGCGATCCCTCCAGCAGGGCCTTCTCCAGTTCGAAGCGCAGCATGATGTGCAGGTTGTAGGTGACCTCGTCCGCCTCCACGCGGATGAGCGACGGCCGGACGATGTTCACCGCGCGGTAGAACCGCTCCACGTCCACCCCGCGCAGCTGCTCGGGGAAGAGCTCCTGCAGCTTCGGGAAATAGTGTTCCCAGAAGGGGCGGCTGCGGCCCACCAGGTTCTCCCACATCCGCGACTGGGACTCGTGCAGGCCCAGGCTGGCCCCGCGGGCCAGCGGGGTGCGGTCCAGCGACGGGGCGACGCCCTGCTCGTAGAGCGCGTGGCCCGCTTCGTGGAAGATGCCGAAGATCGCCGAGGGCAGGTAGCGCCGCTGGTACCGGGTGGTGATGCGCACGTCGTTGACGTTGAAGGCGTTGGCGAAGGGGTGGGCGCTGACATCCAGCCGGCCGCGGGCCAGGTCGTAGCCGAAGGCTTCGGCGACCATCAGGCCGAAGGCCCTCTGGCCGTCCTCGGGGTAGTCCTGGCGGAGGAAGCCGTCGTCGACGACGGGGCCCCGCTCCGCGATGGCGCGGACGAAGGGGACGGTGACCTCGCGCAGGCGGGCGAAGATCGCCTCCACTTCGCGGGCGGTCCTCTCCGGTTCGTAGAGGTCCAGCAGCGCGTCGTAGGAATGCTCGGTGAACCCGAGGTAGTCGGCGGTGCGGCGCGCGAAGTCCACCATCTTCTCCAGCGAGGGGCGGAAGGCGGCAAAGTCGTCGCGCCGACGCGCCTCCCGCCAGACCTGCACGCTGAGGGAGGCCTCCCGGGCCCGCTCCGCCACGAACTCCGCCGGGAGCTTCCGCTGGCGGTCGTAGTCGCGGCGGGTCATGCGGACCAGCGCCGCTTCGTCGGAGTCGGGATCCAGCTCGCCGGCGACGCGTTCGGCCTCCTCGAGCAGCCGGCCGGTCTCCGCCGAAATGAACGCCTCATGGGCCAGCCGGCTCAGCGTGGCGAGGGTGCCGGCGCGGGCCAGGGCGGCGGCCGGGGGCATGAAGGTTTCTTGATCCCAGCGCAGAAAGGCCGCGGCGCTGCGCAGGTCGGTGATCGTCCTCAGGTGGTCCTTCAATCGCTCGACGGCGTCGGGGACTGCGGACATCGGTCACCTCCGGGTTCGTGTTCTTGGTTCGACGCGCGCCGGTCCCTCCTCTGCGGACGCGGCCGGCGGCGCCGCTAGAGGGGCGCGGGCGGGACCAGGACCCGGCGGGCGCGGACGTCCCAGACGCCGCGGCTCGTCAGGCGGACCCAGGGCAGGGAGTCGAAGCTCAGGAAGAGCAGGGTAAACAGCGGATCCCTGAAACGGTACCCGCGGGCGCGCATCAGCCTGTCGAACGCCCGGTTGGCCTCCACCACCTCCGCCCACGGCCGCCCCGAGTAGAGGCGGTGCTCGAAGGGCAGGCGGAAGACCTCCCGGCCGTCTTCGACCACCACCACGCCGCCGCCATCCTCCGCCAGGCGCGCCAGCGCCGTGGCCATGTCCGCCGCGTCGTCCCCCACCACGACGGCCTCTCTGAAACTGCAGGAATACGTCGTCGCCAGCCCCCCCAGACGGTCGGCGAAGCCGAGCAGCCGGGCGCGGGTAATCCAGCGGCCGTGACGGTCCACCAGCGCCGCGTGCAGGGCGCCGTCGGGAACTTCTGCGGGAGGCACGACTTCCGTGATGACGTCGTTGACCAGGCGGATCCCCGGGACCGGGTGCCCGGAGTCGACGAGAACCGATTCCGGCAGGCGGGGAAGCGACAGGGTTTCCAGATCCGCAGCCAGGGGGAGAGGCGGCATGGGTTCGAGCAGACGGCCGTGCTCGGCGACGATCCGGCCGCCGGCGATGGTCATCACCGGCGTGGGCGCGGTGAGATCGGCCAGGACGTTCAGGTCGGCGCGCTTGCCGGGGGCGATCTCTCCGGCGTCGGTAAAGCCGAAGTACCTGGCGGGGTTGAGCGTCGCCATCCGGTAGGCGCGCAGCGGAAGGACGCCCTGCGCCATGGCGATGCCGATCAGCAGGTCGAGATAGCCGGAGTCCTCCACGAAGAGCGGCGTGGGGCCGTCCACCGTGAGCATGGCTTCATCCAGCAACTCCGGATGCGCCTGCACGGCGTTGAGGAGCTCGGGGAGGTCCGGACGGATGGAACTGTGGCGCAACATCACGGCCAGGCCGGCGCGCAGCCGGTCTTCCACTTCGGCGGCGGTGATCGCTTCGTGGCAGGAGGTGATGCCGGCACGGGCCAGGGCGACGAGGCGGTCGTAGGAGGCTCCGGGAGCGTGGCCGTCCACGGGGCGGCCGTCCTCGCGCGCGGCGCGGATCTTGGCCCGCAGGTCGGGATCGCCCTGGGCCACGTCCACCCAGCGGGTCACCTCGCCGGCCGCGGCGGCGACGGGCAGGCGCCACAGACGCCGCACGACGTCGAGGTGGAAGCGGTCCTCATCCCCGAAGGCCTGCGGGTGCAGGCGGATGAGGTGGCGGATGCGCATCGGCAGCCGCGCCGTCTGCAGGAGCAGGTCGCTGAGCCGCTCGGGTTTTGCCAGGTGCATCAGAGGCAGCGCATCCACCACCGCGGTGGTCGTCCCGCGGCGCAGCAGGGCGCCGGCGTATTCGGCCGGCGAGGCGATGCTGAAGTGGGTGTGCGGCTCGATGTACCCCGGGACGATGACCCGCCCCCGGAGGTCGATGACCCGCGCGCTCCCGGGGACGGGGGCGCCGTCCTCATAGACGCCGGCGATCCGGCCTCCCGTGATCTCCACATCGGCGCGGCGGAGCCGGCCGGTGCGCACATCGGCCGCTTCCCCGCCCCGCAACCAGAGCAGGTCGCCGGTCTCGTTGAACGCGTCACCCACGGGTCTCAGGATACGGGCGCGCCCTTCCGGCCGCAACCGCCGCCTCCGGAGGTCGGCGCCGTCCGATAAACGGAGGTCGCCGAAAGGAGGCGGCCATGATACGGAGGTCGCTAAAAGCGGAGGCAGGGGGTCCCATTTCCCCGGGCGAAGAGCGTCTACACATGAAACCGGGACTGCGCCCGGGCGTCGAGGCGTCCGTCACCGTCACGGTGACGCCGGAGATGCTGGCCACCTTCGAAGAGCTGGGTCCCGTGCATCCCCTGTACGCCACCTGGTCCATGGTGCGCCACATGGAACTGGCCTGCCGCAAGATCATTCTGCCGTTCCTGGAGCCCGACGAGGACGCCGTCGGCCACAGCATCGCGGTGACGCACCTGGCGCCCACAGCGGCCGGGACGCAGGTCACGGTGCGGGCCCGGCTGCTGGAGATCGCCGGGCCGCGGATCATCTGCGCCGTGGAGGCGCACAACGGACGGGAGAAGATCGGGGAGGGCACCCAGGTGCAGGTGCTCCTGCCGAAGTCCCGCCTCCGGGCCATGGCCGCCTCCGCAGGGGGGCCCCGGCCGGAGGAGACGCCGCACCGATGAGGGGCAGCCTGGTGCCGCTGGTGACCCCGTTCCACCGCGGGCGGTTCGACGCGGCCCGGTTCGAAGAGCTCGTCGAGTGGCAGATCGAGAGCGGCTCGCACGGCCTGGTGGTCACGGGGACGACCGGGGAACCGGCCGCCCTGTCGCCGGAGGAGCGGGAGGAGGTGCTGGCGACGGCGGTCCGCGCCGCGCGCCGCCGCGTCCCGGTCATCGCCGGCACGGGGACGAACAACTACGCCGAGACGTTGCGGCTCACGCAGGCCGCCCGCCGCCTCGGCGCCGACGCCGCTCTGGTCGTCGTCCCGTACTACGTCCGGCCCTCCCAGGAGGGGCTGTATCGCTACTTTCGCAGCCTCGCCGAGGCGGTGGACATCCCCATTATCGTCTACAACATCCCCGCGCGCACCGCGGTCAACCTGGAACCGCCGACCCTGGCCCGGCTGGCCCGGGACTGCCCGACGATCATCGGCGTGAAGGAAGCCAACCGGGACTTCGAGCACGTCACCCGCGTCCTGCACCTCTGCGGGCCGGGGTTTTTCGTCTACTCGGGGATCGAGCTCCTCTGCTTCCCGATCCTGGCCGTCGGCGGGGCGGGGCACGTCAGCGCCGCCGGCAACGTCCTGCCCCGGGAGGTCGCCCGGCTCTACGACCTCGCCGCGTCCGGACGCTGGGAGGAGGCGCGGGCGCTGCATTACCATCTGCTGCCGATGAACGAGGCGCTGTTCGTGGAGACCAATCCCGTCCCGGTGAAGACCGCGCTGGGACTGATGGGGAAGATAGATCCCGAGGTGCGGCCGCCGCTGGCGCCGATGAGCGCGGAGAACACGGCGCGGCTGCGGCAGGTGATGGCGGCCTACGGCCTGGTCGCGACGGGAAACGCCGCGCCGGTGGGAGGGTAGGGGGCGGGCATGGCGGCGCGCACGGGTGACCAGTTCATCGCCGGGCTGCGCCGGCAGCCGCGGGAGGTCTGGATCGGCGGAACGCGGGTCCAGGACATCGTCGGCCATCCGGCCTTCCGGAACGTCGTGCAAAGCGTCGCCGCCCTCTACGACCTGCAGCACGACCCGGCGCACCGGGACGAGATGACCTTCCTCTCGCCGTCCAGCGGCGAGCGGGTGGGGCTGTCCTTCCTGACCCCGCGCACCCGGGACGACCTGGTCCGCGTGCGCGGGATGATGAAGCGGTGGGCGGATACCTCGGGCGGGATGATCGGGCGGTCGCCCGACTACCTGAACCGCGCCCTGACGGCCTTCGCCGCCGCCGCGGAGTACTGCGGCGAGAACAACCCTCGCTTCGCCCGGAACATCCGCCGGTACTACGAACTCGTCCGCGAGCAGGACCTCTGCCTGACCCACACCCTGATCAACCCGCAGGCCAACCGCGCCGCCGGTCCGGGCGGCCAGGCCGATCCCACCTTGGCCGCGCGGGTCGTGGGCGAGACCGATGCGGGGGTGGTGATCCGCGGCGCGCGCATGCTGGCCACTCTGCCCGTGGCGGACGAACTGATGGTCTTCCCCTCGACCGTCCTGCGCGGGACGGAGGAGGACCGGCCCTACGCCTTCGCCTTCGCCATCCCCTGCGCGACGCCGGGGCTGAAGTTCCTCTGCCGCGAGAGTTTCGATCCCGACGGGTCGACCTTCGACTACCCGCTGAGCAGCCGCTTCGAGGAGATGGACGCCGTCGTCGTCTTCGAGGACGTGGTGGTGCCCTGGGAACGGGTCTTCCTGCTGGGAGACGTCGAGCGCTGCAACCGGGCCTTCGCCGCCACCGGGGCCGTGGCGCACATGGCGCACCAGGTCGTGACCAAGAACATCGCCAAGACCGAGTTCCTCCTGGGCGTCGCCTCGCTGGTCGTCGAGGCCATCGCCGTGGAGCAGTTCCAGCACGTCCAGGGGAAGATCGCGGAGATCATCTACTACCTGGAGGCGATGCGGGCGTTTGTCCGGGCCAGCGAGGCGGACGCGGCGGTGGACCGGTGGGGCGTCATGACCCCGGCCTGGCCGCCCCTGGACGCGGCCCGCAACATGTTCACCTGGATGTACCCCCGGATGGTGGAGATCCTCCAGCTGCTCGGCGCCAGCGGCCTCATGGCCCGGCCGACCCGGGCCGACCTGGACAGCGGGCTGCGGCCGCTGCTGGAGAAGTACCACCAGGCGGCGCGCCTGGATGCCGAGGAGCGCATCGCCCTCTTCCGGCTGGCCTGGGATATCGCCCTGAGCGCCTTCGGCTCGCGCCAGGTGCTCTACGAGCGGTTCTTCTTCGGCGACCCGGTGCGGATGCAGATGGCGACCTTTGCCTCCTACGACCGCCGCCCCTACATCGAGCGCGTCAAAGCCTTCCTGGCGCGCGGGCGGCGCGCGGAGGCCGCACCGACGCCCAAGCCGTGAGCACGCCCGGGGCGGAAGTCGATCCCGACCGGTTCCGGAAGGTGATGGGCCGCTTCGCCACCGGCGTGACCGTGGTGGCCGCCGAGCACGACGGGGAGATGCACGGCATGACGGCCAACGCCGTCACCTCCGTTTCGCTGGACCCTCTGCTCCTGCTGGTGTGCGTCGGCCGGCGGGCGCGCATGAGCCGGTGGCTGGAGCGCGCCGGGGGGTTCACCGTGAACATCCTGACGGAGGACCAGGAAGCGCTCTCCCGCTATTTCGCCGGCACCTGGCCCCACGCCGCACCGCCGGAGTTTCGCTTCGTGCCCTGGGAGGGCGGGCCGCGCCTGGTCGCCGCCCTGGCCGCGCTGGGCTGCCGGCGGGAACGCCTGATCGAGGCCGGAGATCACCGGATCGTCCTGGGCCGTGTCATCGCGCTTTACGAAGGAGATGCCGCGGCGCAGCCGCTGCTCTTCTACGGCGGCCGCTACCGCCGTCTGTCGCCGGCGGAGGCCGCCCCGGCCCCCGAGCTGTGGACCGGCACCGACGTGAGGATCTACTACGACGAGTGGTGGCAGGGGCCCCGGTGAGCGCCGCGGATGAGGTCGACATCCTGCGCCTGGGGCACCTCGAGTACCGCGTCACCGACCTGGCCCGCGCCCGGGCATTCTACGTGGACCTGCTGGGCTTCGTGGAGACCGGACGGGACCGCGGCCGCCTCTATCTGCGCGGGCTGGAGGAGCGGGAGCACCACAGCCTGGTGCTGCGCCAGGCCGAGGCGCCGGGGGCCTCGCACTTCGCCTTTCGGGTGGCCGGAGAGGAGCATCTCGACCGGCTCCACCGGCGGTGCATGCAGGCGGGACTGCCGGTGCGCTGGGTCGGGGCGGGGGTGGAAGACGGGCAGGGCCGGGCCCTGCGCGTCCAGGATCCGGCCGGGCTGCCGGTGGAGTTCTATCACCACATGGACCGGGTCGAGCGGCACCTGCAGCGGTTCGACCTCTACCGCGGCCCCCACATCATGCGCATCGACCATGTGAATGTGCAGGTGCCCGACGTCCGGTTGGCCTACGACTGGTATACGGGAGCGTGGGGATTCCGCTGTTCGGAGTACACGGAGACCGAGGACCAGCCGCCGCGGCTGTGGGCGGCGTGGCTGCACCGCAAGCAGACCGTGCACGACATCGCGGTGATGACCGGGACCGGTCCGCGGCTGCACCACGCCGGGTTCTGGGTGCCCGATGCGCTGAGCGTCCTGCGCGCCTGCGACATCCTGGCCGGCGCGGGACGGTCCGAGGCCATCGAGCGCGGCCCGGGCCGGCACGGGCTGAGCAACGCGCTGTTCGTCTATCTGCGCGACGGAGACGGCAACCGGATCGAACTGTACACCGGCGACTACCAGATCGCCGATCCGGACTGGCAGCCCATCCGCTGGAGCCTCAACGACCCGCGGCGCGCCACCTTCTGGGGGCACGTCCCGCCCAGGTCCTGGTTTGAGGAGGCCTCGCCGGTGGAGGCGATCACGGACGGCACCCTGATCGCTCCCCGCCCCCCGCTGCTGGCCGACCGTCCGTCCTTTGTGACCTGACGCCGGGGATTTGCGACGTATGGAATGGTGGCAGCGGCTCTTCGATTCCCCGATCTACTTCGAACTCTACGAGGCCGAGGACACCCGGAAGGCCGTCCGGGAGGTTGACGCGCTCCTCCGGCTGCTCGATCTCCATCCCCCGGCCCGGATCCTCGACGTCCCCTGCGGCTACGCCCGTCATGCCATCGAGCTGGCCCGTCGCGGCTTCACGGTGACGGGGGTAGACGCCTCGGCGGTGCAGATCGCCCGCGGGCGGGAGAAGGCCGCTGCCGCCGGCGTCGCCGTCGACCTGCGCGAGCTCGACGCCCGGCGCCTGGAGTTCGAGGGCGAGTTCGATCTGGCCATCAACATGTTCCTCTCCTTCGGGTACTTCGAGACCGATGCGGAGCATCTGGCCATGCTGACCGGGATCGCCCGGGCGCTGCGGCCCGGCGGCCGGCTGCTGATGGAGTTCTGGAACCGGGAGTACGAGATCCGCTACTTCGACCGGTATCAGGTGGACCGCACCGGAGAGGTGGTGGAGGTCGAAGAGTGGGAGTTCGACCACCTGCGGGGGCGGTTGAACTGGACCAACACGGCGTTCTTTCCCGACGGCCGCCGCCAGTCCTGGTGGCACTCCATCCGGGCCTATACCGTCGTTGAGATGCGTCAGCTCTTCGAGCAGGCGGGGCTGGGGCTGGAAGCGGTGTACGGCGGTCTGGGCGGCGAGCCCTACTCCATCGAGAGCGAAGCCGCCGTCTTCGTCGCCCGCCGGCTCTAGGACGGCGCCTCCGATATAATGGATGGTGTGGACGGCCTCAGGTCTCTTCTCCGGGCGACTTGGCGCAAGGCCATGGTTGTGCGCGCGGCGCGGCCCCGGGGCATCCGGCGACGCCCGCGGGAGCGCGGCGAAGTCCTGGCCCTGCGGGAACTCACCCTGCGGATCGCGCGCCGGGCCTTTCAGACCTGGTTGCGGCACGTCGGTCCGCGGCGCTACCGACTGATCTCCGGCCGCGGCGAATGAGCGGGCTTTCTCCCCTGGCCAAGGCCCGGGCGGAACTCGCGGCGCTCCGGGCGCTGGCCAACCCCCTTGAGGTCCAGCTCCGAACGGCAGCGGTGATCGCCAGGATCCTGGAACGGCTGGGACATCCCGTGGTGGTGGTAGGAGGCTCCGCCGTGTCCTTCTACACCGGCGGCGCCTACCTCTCCCGGGACGTCGACCTCGTCACAACCGCCTCGGGTACGGAATTGCGCGACGTGCTCACGGAGCTGGGATTCGAACGTCGCGACGGAGCCTGGGTGCATCGCGACACCGACGTGGTCGTGGACTTCCCCCCGCCTCCGCTGGCCGGCGACCTGGGGCGCATCACACGCGTCGACACCGAGGAGGGGTCCGTCGCCATTATCGGCCTGGAGGATCTGGTGATCGACAGGCTGAACGCGGTAGTCCACTGGCAGGACACCGAGGCCCGGGAATGGTGTATCTCGATGCTCGCTCTGCACCAGGATCTCGACGTCGACTACCTCCGCCGTCAGGCCCGGGCGGCGGGGGTCGCGGAGGAACTCGACGCCGTGAGGCGCGAGGCCGGCGGGATGTAGCCTCGGGCAGGACGGCGCGCTACGGTCGGGCGGTTCGGGCCGCCAGGTCGTGCGGGCGCAGGGCGGCGTAGATCGCCCGGCAGGCGGGCGTGGGGACGCCGTACCGCTCGCCGAGGCGCACGACGGTGCCCAGCAGGGTGTCCAGCTCGGTACGGCGGCCGGCCGTGAGGTCCGTATACAGGGAGGAGTAGCTCCCCGGGTCCAGGGCCAGGGCGAAGGCGCGGACGCGCTCACGCTGTCCTTCAGGGATGGGGACGCCGTGGGCCCGTCCCACCGCCGCCACTTCTTCCGCCACGTCGAGGTACATGGCGAACGTTTCCGGCGTTTGGCGGATGATCCCGATCGGCAGGCGCGTCAGCGCCGTCATCCCGCCCTGGGCATTGATGAAGATGAATTTCTCCCACATCTCCACCAGGATGCGGGTGGAGATCTCGACCGGGACGCCGGCCGCCCGGAAGGCGTCTCCGGCGGCGCGGACCCGGCCGGTCACGGTGCCGTCGAGTTCGCCCAGGACCACGCGGCGCGGTCCTCCGGTCTGTCGGATGAGGCCGGGCGCGCCCACCGTGCAGAAGATCTGACAGAGGCCGCCCAGCACATGGCGCCGTCCGACCGCTTCCGCAAGGGCCTCGACGCTGTCCACGCCGTTCTGCAGCGTCAGCACCGCCGTCTCGGGTCCCAGCAGGGGCGGCAGGAGCCGTACGGCGGCCGGTGTGTCATAGGCCTTCACGGTGAACAGCACGAGATCCACGGGGCCGATCTCCCGCGGGTCGTCGGTGGCCCGCACGGCGACCGTGAACGGCTCCTCGACGGCGGTCTCCACCCGCAGCCCCCGGTCGCGCATCGCGGCCAGGTGCTGTCCCCGCGCCAGGAACCACACCTCGCTGCCGCCGCGCTGCAGCACCGCCCCGTAGTAGCCCCCGACGGCTCCGGCTCCCAGCACCGCGATGCGCATGATGGTCAGCGCTTCCCGCCCGCGGCCGGGGTTCCCTGCCTGGGCCTCGACGGGTGCCGGCGGGGGCATACGCGCAGGAGGAGCGGCGCAGGTACGGAATGCCTGTGGGGACCGTGATCTCCAGGCGGACGGCAGCAGTCCTGATCCTGATCCTTCTCGGCGGGATCGCCCTGGCCTGGGTCTTCCTGGGTTCCGGGGGGCCGATGGAGGTAGAGGCGGCCCGGATCACCCGCGGGGCCCTTGAGGTCGCCCTCCCGGTGGAAGGAATCTTCGAAACGCGCGCGGTCGAACTGGCCTTTGAGATTCCAGGTCGCCTCGCCGCGGTGTCGGTGGCCGAAGGGGACGCGGTCTTCGCCGGCCAGCGGCTGGCCTGGCTGGAGACCGCCGAACTCGCCGCCGCCGTCGAGCAGGCGGCCGCCGCCGCGCAGGCGGCCCGCAGCGAGGTCGCCCGCGCCGGCGCCGCGGTCGAGGCCGCCCGCCAGCAGGCCGTCCAGGCCCAGGCCGCCTACGGTGCCGCCCTGGCCAACCTCCGGCAGTTGCGGGCTGGAGCCAGGGTGGAGGAGCTGCGGCAGGCCGAGGCGGCCGCCGCCGCGGCGGCCAGTGCGCTGGAACAGGCCCGTCGCAATCTGGCCACGACCGAGCAGTTGTTCTCCCAGGGGGCGGTGGCGCAGAGCCAGGTCGATGCGGCCCGCGCCCAGTACCAGACCGCCGAGGCGCAGTACCGGCAGGCCGCCGCGCAGCTCCAGGCGGTGCGCGCGGGGGCGCGGCCGGAGGCGGTGGAAGCGGCCGAGCAGCAGGCGGCGCAGGCCCGGGCGGCGGCGCAGGCCGCCCGCGTCAACATCGGGCAGGCCGAGGCCGTGCTGCAGGCGGCGCGGGCCAACGCGCTCCAGACCGAGGCCACGCTGCGCGCCGCCCGGGCCCGGATGGCGCGGGCGTACCTGACCGCGCCCTTCGACGGCGTGGTCAGCCGGATCTTTCTCACCGCCGGCTCGCCCGTCGGCCCCGGGGTCCCCGTCATCACCCTCGTCTCCCGGGAGGGCTGGGTCACCGCGGAGGTGGACGAGTCGGACATCGATGAGGTGCGCCTCGGCCAGCAGGCGCGCATCACCGCCGACGCCTACCCGGGGCTGACCCTGACCGGCCGCGTGACGCGCATCGGCAGCGCCGTGGAGATCCGGGGCGGGACGCGGATTGTGCGGGTGCGCGTCGATCCCGACCGGCCCTCCGGGATGCGCGCGGGCACCAGCGTGGACGTCAGCATCATCAGGTCCCGGCTGCCCGGGGTGCTGCTCGTGCCCATCGACGCCGTCCAGCCCGGTGAGGACGGGCTCCACTACGTCTTCGTCGTCGAGGCCGGTCTGTTGCGCCGGCGGCAGATCCGGCTCGGCGAGCGCAACGAGGTGGCGGCCGAGGTGGTGGCGGGGCTGCGGGAGGGCGACCTCGTGGCCCTCGGCGACCCGGCCGCCCTGCAGGAGGGGATGCGGGTCCGGGTCCGTCTGGCGCCATGACGCCGGTCGTCCACCTTCGGGAGATCACCAAGGTCTACCGCCGGGGCAAAGTCGAGATCCCCGCGCTGCGCGGAGTGAGCCTGGACGTGGCTCCCGGCGAGTTCGTGGCGATCATGGGGCCGTCCGGATCGGGCAAGTCCACCCTGATGAACCTGATCGGCTGTCTGGACCGCCCGACCTCCGGCGTCTACATCCTGGACGGGCGGGACGTCAGCCGGATGAGCGACGACGAGCTGGCCGACGTGCGCAACGGCCGGATCGGCTTTGTCTTCCAGACCTTCAACCTCCTCCCGCGGCTGTCGGCCCTCAAGAACGTCGAGATGCCGATGGTCTACGCCGGCGTCCCCCGCACGGAGCGGCGGACCCGGGCGGTGGAGGCCCTGGAGAAGGTCGGCCTGGGCCACCGGCTCCACCACACCGCGCCGGAGCTGAGCGGCGGCGAGCAGCAGCGCGTGGCCATCGCGCGGGCGCTGGTGAACCGGCCGGCCATCCTGCTGGCGGACGAGCCCACGGGGAATCTGGACAGCCGCTCCGGGGAAGAGATCCTGGCCATCTTCCAGGAGCTCAACGCCGCGGGGATCACCATCGCCATGGTCACCCACGACCGGGAGATCGCCGAGCACGCCGGGCGCATCGTCACCCTCCGCGACGGCGTCGTGGTGCGCGACGAGGCGGTGGCGCGCCCCCGCCGCGCGCGGGAGATCATCGCCGCCGCTCCCTGACCATGTCGGCGGCCTGGCGCGGTCTGGTGGGATTGGGCGAGGCGCTCGCCGTCGCCGCGGAGGCCCTGCGGGCCAACACCCTGCGCAGCATCCTGACCACCCTGGGCGTGATCATCGGCGTGGCGGCGGTCATCTCCCTCGTCTCGGTGGGCCAGACGGCGCGGACCAGCGTCGTGGGAGAGTTCGCCAGCCTGGGCCCGGAGCTGCTGTGGGTCCTGCCCGGCAAGGCCAAGGAAGGGACCTTCGGCGCGGCGGAAGAGGGCCGCCTCACCCTGACCTACGACGATGCGCAGGCCCTGGCCGCACAGGGCCGCACCATCGCCGGGGTGGCCCCCGTCCTGCAGACCCAGATCCAGCTCATCGCCGCGGCCCGCCGGTACACGACGACGATCGTCGGCACGACCCCCGAGATCTTCCAGATCCGGGGGCTCACCCTGGCCGCCGGGCGGTTCCTCAACAACGCCGACCTGGCCCGCCGCAAGCGGGTCGCCGTGCTGGGGACGTCGTTGGCGCGGGCCCTCTACCGGAATCCCGCCGCCGCCGTGGGCCGGCGGTTCACCCTGGGCGGCCGGGCCTTCGAGGTGGTCGGCGTGCTGGCCCCGGAGGGGTCGATTCTGGGGCTCGACCTGGACGACCGCGCCTACGTGCCCTTCACCGTGGCGCAGCAGATCTTCAACCTCAACTACGCCACCTTCTTCTTCGTCAAGGCCGCCGATCCGACGGCGGTGCCGCGCACCAAGCGCGAGGTGGAGCGCATCCTGCTGCGCCAGCACCGCGGGGAGGAGGACTTCACCGTCCTCTCCCAGAGCCAGCTCCTCCGGTCCCTGGACGCCATCCTGCGCATCCTCACCGTGGCCCTCTCCAGCATCGCCGGCATCTCGCTGGTCGTCGGCGGGATCGGCATCATGAACATCATGCTGGTCTCGGTGACGGAGCGCACCCGGGAGATCGGGATCCGCAAGGCCATCGGGGCGCGGCGCAGCACCATCCTCACGCAGTTCCTGATCGAAGCGGTGGCGATCAGCCTGGTCGGCGGCTTCCTGGGGATGCTGGCCGGCCTGACCGGGTCCTGGGTGATCTCGGCCCGGCTGTTCCAGACCGTGCCCACGGCGGCGACGATCGTCCCCGTCGTGGCCCTGGCCTTCGGTTTCTCCGTCGCCGTCGGCGTGATCTTCGGCGTCTATCCGGCCTACCGGGCGGCGGGGCTCAACCCGGTGGAGGCGCTGCGGTATGAGTGAGCCTCCGGCGCGGCGCGCTTGCTGGCGACCGCCGGCTCCCCTATAATGACGCTGGCCGTGGGGACGTAGCTCAGCTGGGAGAGCGCCGCACTCGCATTGCGGAGGTCGCCGGTTCGAATCCGGTCGTCTCCACCAGAGATCCCATGGCGGTATAGAGCACCTTGCCCTGCCCCTTGCACCAGTCTGCCTCAAAGCCAGCACTGCCGCTCGAGTCCCGGCGTAGTGGTCCTTCCCAACGGATGGTAAAGTAGGGGGCAGGCATGGCGACCGGCGACACGACCAAGCGCATCCTCGGGCCCTCACGCCGGCCGACGATCCGGCCCCCGCGGCCTCCCTGGTACGCGCGGTCGGGATGGCGCCTCGCGCTGTGGGCGGGCGGGACACTGGTCCTGGTGATGGTGCTGGCCGCCGGCGCCGTCGTCGGCATGGGGCTGGCCTTCGCCACGAAGCTGCCCGACATCTCCGCCCTGTACGCTCCGCCCAGCGAGGCCACACGCGTCTACGCCAGCAACGGCGAGCTCATCGCCAGCCTGTACCGCGAGAACCGCGACACCATCCCGCTGGAGGAGATCCCCGCGGCGCTCCAGCAGGCCGTGATCGCCATCGAGGACGAGCGCTTCTACCAGCACCGCGGCGTGGACCTGCGCGGCACGGCCCGGGCGATGTGGCGGAACCTTCTGGCCGGGGAACTGCGCGAGGGCGGCAGCACCATCACCCAGCAGCTGGCGCGCAGCGTCTTCCTCACCCAGAAGCGCCAGTTCAGCCGGAAGCTCGCCGAGATGATGCTGGCCGTGGAGATCGAGCGCCGCCTGACCAAGGCCGAGATCCTGGAGCGCTACCTGAACCAGGTGTACTTCGGTCAGGGCGCCTACGGCGTGGAGATGGCCGCCCGCGTCTACTTCGGCAAGCGCGCCCGGGAGCTGAATCTGGCGGAGAGCGCGCTGCTGGCGGGGCTCATTCGCGCCCCCACCATCTACTCTCCGCACCAGAACCCGGAACTGGCCAAAGCGCGCCAGCGCGTCGTCCTCACCCGCATGATGGAGCTGGGCTACCTCACGCCCCGCCAGGCGGCGCAGACCGCGGAGCAGCCCCTGAAGCTCACCGCGGAGGGCAGCGCCGGGCTGATCGGGATTCGCGCCCCGTATTTTGTCTCGTACATCCTGCCCTACCTCCTCGAGCGCTACGGCGAGGAGGTGGTCTACAACGGCGGGCTGCGCGTTTACACGACGATGGACGTCCGCCTGCAGGCCGCAGCGGAGAAGGCGATCCGTCAGGGCATCGAGCAGGCGGAAAAGCAGAAGCTCAGGGTCAGCCAGGGGGCGCTGGTGGCCATCGAGCCGGAGACCGGCTTCATCCGGGCGATGATCGGCGGCTACGACTTCGCCCAGAGCCAGTTCAACCGCGCCTGGCAGGCCCACCGCCAGCCGGGGTCGGCCTTCAAACCCTTCATCTACACGGCGGCCGTCGCCAACCGGATGACCACGACCCGGCGCATCGTGGACGAACCGGTGCGCTACGAGATCGTCGGGGCCACGGAGAAAGAGCGGATCTGGGAACCGAAGAACTACGACGGCAAGTTCCGCGGCGAGATCACCCTGCGCGCGGCGCTGGAGCAGTCCATCAACATCCCGGCCGTCAAGACGCTGGCCGAGATCGGTCCGCAGACGGTGATCGCCTACGCCCGGCGCATGGGGATCACCACGCCGCTGCGGCCGCACCTCTCCCTGGCCTTGGGCACGCCCGATCTCACGCCGCTGGAGATGGCGTCGGCCTACGGCACCCTGGCCGCGATGGGGGTGCACGCCGAGCCCATCGCCGTCCGGCGGATCACCACCAGCGACGGCCAGGTCCTGGAGGACAACCTGCCGCGGCGGGACCTCGTCCTCAGCGCCGACGTCTCCTACCTGATGATCGACCTCCTGAAGGGCGTGATCCTGCGCGGCACCGGCCGCGCCGCGGACATCGGTCGGCCGGCCGCGGGCAAGACCGGCACCACCGACGACTACCGCAACGCCTGGTTCATCGGCTTCACCCCACAGCTCAGCACCGCGGTCTGGGTGGGCAACGACGACAACACCCCGATGCGCCGCGTGGTGGGCGGTACCGTCCCGGCGCGCATCTGGCGGGAGTTCATGCGCGCGGCGCTGGAAGGGACGCCCCCCGAGGACTGGGTGCGGCCGGAGGGCGTCGTGGAGGTCACGGTCTGCGCCCCGTCCGGCCTGCTGGCCACCCCGGCCTGCCCCCATCCGCGGCGCGAGCTCTTCATCCGCGGAACCGAGCCCACCGAGTACGACTCCGGGGCGGCCACCGAGGCGGAGGCGACACGGGTGACCGGATCGGTGCCCCTGCAGGTTCTGACGCCCCGCGGAGGGCAGGAGGTGAGCTCGCCCTTCGCCGTCGAGGGCGCGACCGTTCCCGGGGCCACGGTAACCCTCAGCATCCTGGCCCAGGGCGGCTTCCTGCGCGTCCAGCTCGCCGAGACCACCCTGCCCGTGACCGACGAGGGCCGGTTCAACTATGTCTTCCGGCCGTCGCTGCGCATCGCCGGGGTGCGCTACCTGATCACCATCACGGCCACGACGGCCGACGGCGCGCGGTCCACGGCGACGCTCACGGTGACGGAGCGCTGACCCGCGTAGTACAATACGAACGGATCGCATCCTCCAGGTGGCGAGGTCCGCCGTGTCCGGGCATTCCAAGTGGCACAACATTCGGATCAAGAAGCAGAAGGCCGATCTCGTTCGCGGCAAGCTCTTCAGCAAGTTCGCCCGGGAGATCGCCGTGGCGGCCAGGGAAGGCGGCCCCAACCCCGAGGGGAACGCGCGGCTGCGCACGGCCATCGAGCGGGCCCGCGAAGTCGGGATGCCCAACGACAACATCCAGCGGGCGATCCAGCGCGGGGCGGGCGGCGCGGAGGGCGCCAGTTACGAGGCGATCACCTACGAGGGGTATGCCCCGGGCGGCGTGGCCGTCCTGGTCGAGGTGCTCACGGACAACCGCAACCGCACCGCGGCCGACGTGCGGAGCCTGTTTACCAAGCACGGCGGGGCGCTGGGGGAAGTGGGCTCCGTGGCCTGGATGTTTGACCGGCGGGGGATGATCCTCGTCGATCGCACGAAGGTGCAGGAGGACGATCTGCTCCTTGCGGCGCTGGAGGCCGGAGCGGACGACGTGCGCAGCACCGCGGAGGCCTACGAGATCGTCACCGCGCCGGAGCAGCTGGACAAGGTGAAGCAGGCCCTGGCCGCGGCGCGGATCCCCATCCAGTCGGCCGAGGTGACGATGGTCCCCAAGTCCACGGTGCCGGTGGGGCCGCGCGAGGCCAAGCAGGTGCTGGCCCTGATGGACGCCCTGGAAGACCACGACGACGTCCAGCGGGCCTACGCCAACTTCGACATCCCCGACGAGATCCTCCAGCAGGTCGGCTGATCCGTCCTCCCTCCGGGCCCGCGGACCGGATCGTCCGGCGAGGAGCCGGAGCAGTTGCCGCGAACCCTCCAGGGTAAATCGGGTCGTCGGAGTCGACACAGCGGGCGCCGTGCTATAATTCGAACACAGGTTCGAGATGCGCATCCTCGGGGTGGATCCAGGTCTCCGGGCGACCGGCTACGCGGTGCTGCAGGGCTCCCCGCAGGGCATCCGGCTGATCCGCACCGGCGTGATCCGGACCGACGACGCCGCGGCCCTGGCGCTGCGGCTGCGCACCATCTACACCGGTCTGGCCGCCGTGATCGAGGAGTTCCGACCCGACGGACTGGCCGTGGAGGATCTCTTCGCCGCCCGGCGGTTCCCGCGTACGGCGATCCTCATGGGGCATGTCCGCGGCGTGGTGTGCCTGGCTGCGGCGGAGCGGGGGATCGCCGTGGAGGCCCTACCTCCCGCGGCGGTGAAGTCGGCCATCACGGGGTTCGGCGGGGCGAGCAAGATGCAGATCCAGCAGGCGGTGCGCCGGCTGCTGGGCAAAGACCTCGCGGCCACCTCGCATGCCGCGGATGCGGCGGCAATGGCGCTGGTCGCCCTCTCCCGCCGGGGCGTGCCGCTGGCCAGGGAGGCCGCCGCGGGATGATCGCCTTCCTGCGGGGGCTCATGCTGCGCCGGGGCGAGGAGACCGCCGTGGTGGAGGTGGGCGGGGTGGGCTATGAGGTGCACCTGCCCGCCGTGGTGGCCCGCGCCCTGCCCGTGCCCCGCGGAGACGACCACCCGGTCGTGGCCCTGCACATCTCCTACCATGCGACGCAGAACCAACCCAGGCCGCTGCTCATCGGCTTCCTCCACGAGGTGGAGCAGGAGTTCTTCGAACGGTTCATCACCGTGGACGGGATGGGCCCGACGAAAGCGATGAAGGCCATCGTCCATCCCATCCACCTGATCGCCGACGCCATCGAGCGCAAGGACGTGGGGTTCCTGCGCCGTCTGCCGGGGATCGGCGAGCGGACGGCGGAGAAGATCGTGGCCACGCTCCACGGGAAGATGGCGAAGTACGCCCTGTTGCGGGAGGCGGCCGCGCCTGTGCCGGCGGCGGAGGACTTCAAGGCCGAGGTCCTGGAGGTGCTGACCACCCAGCTCGGACACCGTCCCCCCGAGGCCCGCCGCATGGTGGAGGAAGCTCTGCGGCGGCGGCCGGGGATCGCCTCCGCCGAGGAGCTGTTCCAGGAAGTCTACCGCGTGGAGAAGAGCGCCGGGGCGGTGCCGTGAGCCAGATCACCGCGGACGAGCAGTTCATCCGCAGCCTGCGGCCGCGCACGCTCGACGAGTGCATCGGCCAGCCCAAGGTCATCGAGGGGCTGCGCATCAGCATCCGGGCCGCCCGGGAGCGGGGGGAAGCCCTGGACCACGTCCTGCTCCACGGACCGCCGGGACTGGGCAAGACCACGCTGGCCAACGTCATCGCCCAGGAGATGGGCGCGAACATCGTCACCACCTCGGGCCCGGCGCTGGAGCGGGGCGGGGACCTGATGGGGATCCTCACCAACCTCCAGCCCAACGACGTCCTGTTCATCGACGAGATCCACCGCCTCTCCCGGGCCGTGGAGGAGTTCCTGTACCCGGCCATGGAGGACTTCTGCGTCAACTTCGTCATCGAGAAGGGTACCCACGCCCGTACGCTGCGCTACCAGCTGCGCCCCTTCACCCTGGTGGGGGCCACGACCAGGGCCGGGCTGCTCTCCAGCCCCCTGCGCGAGCGGTTCGGGATCTTCCACCACCTGGACTTCTTCTCGGTGGAGGAGCTGGTCCGGGTGGTCCGCCGCTCGGCGTCCATCCTGGAGATTTCCATCACGGAGGAAGGCGCCTCCGCCATCGCCGCCCGCGCCCGCGGCACCCCGCGCATCGCCAACCGCCTGCTGCGCCGGGTGCGGGACTACGCCCAGGTCCGCGGCGACGGCCGCATCACCGCAGCGATCGCCGCGGAGGCGCTGGAGTTCGAGGGGGTGGACGGCCGCGGACTCGACGCGCTGGACCGGAACCTGCTGCGGACCATCGCCACGGTCTACGGCGGCGGGCCGGTGGGCCTGGAAGCGGTGGCGGCGACGCTCAACGAGGAGGCGCAGACCATCGAGGAGGTCGTGGAGCCGTATTTGCTGAAGATCGGGTTCCTCACCCGCACACCGGCCGGCCGGCGGATCACGGCGGCGGCCTGCGAACACCTGGGGCTGACGCTGCCGGACCGCGGCGGGCGGGCCCAGAATACCCTGTTCTGACGGGACCATGAGCGATCTGGGGCGGATGCTCATCATCTTCGGCCTGGTGCTCGTCATCGTGGGGGCGCTGCTCACCTTTGCCGGCCGCCTCCCGCGCCTCCCGGGGGACATCCTCATCCGCCGGGACACGGTGACGATCTACATCCCGATTGCGACCAGCATCATTCTCAGCATTATCCTGACCGTCGTCCTGAGCCTCTTCTTCCGAAGATAGGCATCCCTGTGCGTCGTCTTCCCGTCGTCCTCATCCTCATCGCCCTGCTGTCGCCGGCGCCCACGACGGCGACGGCGACAACCTCGATCCGCGTGGGGTTCCTGCGCGAGCAGGAGCAGGTTACGGTGATGAGCGATCGGGCCATCGAGATTCACCCGCCGGGCGGGCCGGCGAGGCAGCTGCCGCCGGGGGCGCACGAGATCAGGCCCGGCGCGTCGGGGATCGTTCTTCCGGGTCTCGGGGAACTCACCGGGCCCGTGCGTCTGATCCCGTCGCCCGGGGCGCGCCTGTACGTGGCCATCCGCCCGTACCGCGGCATCCTGGAGGTCCGGCGGACGCCCTCCGGGCGCCTCACCGTGATCAACGAACTGGATCTCGAGGAATACCTCTACGGCGTCCTCAAGATGGAGGTCGATCCGCGCTGGCCGGCGGAGGCGCTGAAGGCGCAGGCCGTCGCCGCCCGCACGCTGGCCATCTACAGCCTGGGCCGCTTCCGGGCCGAAGGGTATGATGTCCGCGCGACCACGGAGTCGCAGGTCTACGGGGGCCTGGCCGTGGAGGATCCCCGCACCACCGCGGCGGTGGACGCCACGCGCGGCGAGGTGGTCACCTACCAGGGCCGCCCGATCCTGGCCGTGTACCACTCGGACTCCGGCGGCGCGACGGAGAGCAGCGAGTACGTCTGGGGCGGGCGCTATCCGTACCTGCGGGGTGTCCCCGACCCCTACACCTCGGCCGCGCCCTGGACGCTGCGGATGGGGCTGTCGGAGCTCGAGGGGCGGCTGCGGCGCGCCGGCCTGGGGGTGTCCGCGATCACCGGGGTCGATGTCGCCGATGTCACGCCCTCCGGGAGGGCGCGCACGGTGCGGATCACCTCCGCCTCCGGAACCGTCGTGGTGCGCGCCACGGATCTGCGGGGCCTGATCGGCACCGAGGTCATGAAGAGCACGCTCTTTGCAGTCCGCCTGTTCGCCGGGGACGAGCCGTGGGTGGAGTTCTCGGGCCGGGGCTCGGGGCACGGCGTCGGCCTCAGCCAGTGGGGAGCGCGCGGCCAGGCCCTGGCCGGCGCGTCCTACGCCGACATCCTGCGGTACTATTACTCCGGCGTGACCATCGAGTCCCGATAGCTTGCGCCTTTCCGATTTCGACTACGCGCTGCCGCCCGAGCTCATCGCGCAACACCCGGTGTCCCCCCGGGATGCCGCGCGTCTGCTGGTCGTCCACCGCCGCGACGGCCGGCTGGAGCACCGGGTGTTCCGCGACCTGCCCGACTACCTGCGCCCGCAGGACGCGCTCATCGTCAACAACACGCGGGTCATCCCGGCCCGGCTGACGGGCCGCAAGCCGACCGGAGGGCTCGTCGAGGTGTTGCTCCTCCGTCCGGCGGCGACCTCCGATGCCGGGGGGAGCGGAGGAGGGGAACTTTGGGAGGCGCTGGTCCGGCCGGGCCGGCGGGTCCCGCGCGGAACGCGGCTGACGTTCGCCGGCGGTGTCGCGGGCGAAGTCGTCGCTTCTCGAGCAGGCGGAATCCGCCTGATCGCCTTTGCCTCCGCGCGCCCGATCATCGACGTCCTCCGGGAGATCGGGACGACGCCCCTGCCGCCGTACATCCGCGAGCCTCTGCGAGACCCCGAGGAATACCAGACGATCTTCGCCGCCGCCAACGGGGCGGTCGCCGCTCCCACGGCCGGGCTGCACTTCACCCCGCAGCTTCTGGAGCGCATCCGCGGCATGGGGGTGGCCGTCGTCTTCCTGACGATGCACATCGGGGTGGGGACGTTCCGGTCGATCACGACCGAGGATCCCGCCCGCCACCGGATGGACGCGGAGTGGTACGAAGTCTCCCCCGAGGCCGCGGCGGCGATCAACAGGGTCAGAGCGCGGGGCGGGCGCCTGGTTGCGGTGGGCACCTCCACGGTGCGCACCCTGGAAACGGTGACGGATGACACCGGGGTGGTGCACTCCGGATCCGGCTGGAGCCGCCTCTACATCGTTCCCGGCCACCGCTTCCGGGCTGTGGACGCGCTGGTGACCAACTTCCACCTGCCGAGGACCACGCTGCTGGTGCTGGTCTGCGCCCTGGCCGGACGCGAGCTGATCCTGCGGGCCTACGCCGAGGCCATCAAGGAGCGCTACCGTTTCTACAGCTTCGGGGACGCGATGCTGATCCTGTAGGACCGGATCGCTGCAGGGTTACTTCTTCTCATCCACCACTTTGGACCAACCGCCGCGCAGCGGGGTCCACCCGCTCAGCGGTACCGGGCCGAACTGCCGTTCCTCGACGGTGTAGCCGGCGCGTTCCAGGCGCGCCCTGGCCTCGGCGTAGTACCGGTAGTCGATCTGGAAGGCGTCCCCGCGCAGGGGGTTCTGGTAGGCGCCGATCCCGCCGAGGATCTTCTTGAGGTTTTCCACTTCCGTCGGGGCGCAGGTGATCTCCACCCCGTAGTTCACGCTGGCGTAGGCCTGAAGCGCGGGGTTCTGCGGGGCCGTCGCCGGCCGACCGGCGGCATTCACCGAGGAGACGAAGGCCTCGAGGGTGGGCGCCGCGGCCGCAGGACCCCCCGCCGGCGCTTCAGGCTTGACCGCGGCGGCCGCCCGCTGGGCCCGGATCGCATCGGCCTTGGCCTTGATCGCGGCCAGGATCTCCTCGCGGCTGCGGGGCTTCTGCTCATCCATCTCGTCGGTTCACCGGAGTCTACCACTTCGCGCTCTCCGCACGACTCCTCCTGCCCCTGCGCAGCGTCTGACGCGGGCGTACGATCGGATCGCCGCGGGCATAATGACGGGCAGGCATGCTTCGCTTCCTGCCGGCGCTGATCGTCATGATCGCCCTGGGGTCCGCCGCCTCCGCGGCCCCGGCCGGTCCGCCGCCTGTCGTGGCCGTCAAGGGCTTCGTCATCGCCTGCAATGGCAGCGTCCTGACGGTCCGCCACGGACGGGCGTTCGTCGATGTGCAGATGACCGACGCCACCGTCGTCACCGGCCGGCGGACCTCCCGCGGGGAGATCGTCCCCAACGACCTCGTCTGGGTGGAGGGGATGGACGCCCCCGACGGCGCACTCGTCGCCCGGCGGATCGAGGTCCTCTTCCTCGGAGAAGGCCTCCAGATGCGGCGTCCGGAACTCGGCGTCTTCTGGAACTGGGTGCTGACCGGCTCCTGGTCGCTCCCGGTGCGCTAGCCGGCGCCTTCTTCCTCGTAACGCTCCTTCAACGCCTCCACCACGGCCGGGTCGGCCAGCGTGGTGGTGTCCCCGAGCACCCGACCCTCCGCGATGTCGCGCAGCAGGCGCCGCATGATTTTTCCGCTCCGCGTCTTGGGCAGTTCGCTCGTGAAGAGGATCTGCTCGGGGCGGGCCAGGGCCCCGATTTTGTTCACCACGTGCTGTTTGAGGGTGTCCACCGCCTCCGGTCCCGGCCGGTGGCCCTCCTTCAGGGTGACGAAGGCGGCGATGGCCTGCCCTTTGATGTCGTGGGACACGCCGATCACCGCCGCTTCGGCCACGGAGGGGTGATCGACGAGCGCCGACTCCACCTCGTAGGTCCCGATCCGGTGGCCGGCGACATTGATCACGTCGTCCACACGGCCGAGCAGCCAGAAGTAGCCGTCCTCGTCGCGCTTGGCGCCGTCCCCGGTGAAATACATCCCGGGGAAGCGGCTCCAGTACTGCTGCTGGTAGCGGTCGGGATCGCCGTAGATCCCCCGCAGCATCGCCGGCCACGGCCTGGTGAGGACTAGGTAGCCGCCTTGGTTGGGCCCCACCGGCTGGCCCCGGTCGTTGACGATCTCCGCCGCGATCCCCGGCAGCGGCCGGGTGGCCGATCCCGGTTTGAGGGTGGTGAGGCCCGGCAGCGGGGAGATCAGGATCATCCCGGTCTCCGTCTGCCACCAGGTGTCCACCACCGGGCAGCGCTCACCGCCGATGTGTTTGTAGTACCACACCCAGGCCTCGGGGTTGATCGGCTCGCCCACCGTGCCCAGCAGGCGCAGCGAGCTCAGGTCCCGGCGGCGCGGGTACTCCGGCCCCCACTTCATGAAGGTCCGGATGGCGGTGGGCGCCGTGTAGAGGATGTTCACGCCGTGCTTCTCCACGATGGTCCAGAAGCGGTCCTTTTCCGGGTAGTCCGGCGTGCCTTCGTACATCACCACCGAGGCGCCGTTCAGCAGGGGACCGAAGACGATGTAGGAATGCCCGGTCACCCAGCCGATGTCCGCCGTGCACCAGTAGACGTCTTCTTCGCGCAGGTCGAAGACCCAGCGGGTCGTGGCGTAGGTGCCCACCATGTAGCCCCCGGTGGTGTGCATGATGCCCTTGGGTTTCCCGGTGGTGCCGCTGGTGTAGAGGATGTAGAGGAGGTGCTCGCTGTCCACCGCTTCCGCCTCGCAGCGCAGCGGAGCGTCGGCCATCAGCCGGTGCCACCAGTGGTCGCGGCCCTCCCGGACGTGGATCGCCGCCGCCTCCCCGATGCGCCGCACGATGACGACGTGCTGCACCGAGGGCGCCCCCTCCAGCGCCTCGTCGGCGTTCCTCTTGAGGGGCACGACCTGTCCCCGCCGCCAGCCCCCGTCGGCGGTGACCAGGACCTTGGCCCGGGCGTCGTTGATGCGGTCGCGCAGCGCCTCGGCGCTGAACCCGCCGAAGACCACGGTGAATCCGGCGCCGATCCGGGCGCAGGCCAGCATGGCCACCGGCAGCTCCGGGATCATCGGCAGGTAGATCGCCACGCGGTCCCCGGAACGGACGCCGAGGCCTTTGAGGACGTTGGCGAATTTGCATACCTCCCGGTAGAGGTCGCCGTAGGTGAGCACCCGCTCCTCGCCCGGCTCGCCCTCCCAGATGATTGCCGCCTTCGTCCGGCGCGGGCCGGCGAGGTGGCGGTCCAGACAGTTGTAGGCGATGTTGGTCGTCCCGCCGACGAACCACCGGGCGTAGGGGAGGGTCCACTCCAGGACCGCCGTCCAGGGGGTGAACCAGTGCAGTTCCCGTGCGATCCCGGCCCAGAAGCCCTCCGGATCCCGTTCCGCCTCGTCGTAGATGCGCGGGTCCTGGACCACCGCCTGGCGGCGGAACGCCTCGGGCGGGGCGAAGCGGCGACCTTCCAGCAGCAGGGCCTCGATGGCGCGATCGGACATCGCGGACCTCCTTCGTCAACCTAATGCGGTGCGATTCGGCTCGGGACCGGCGCGCTCCTCTGCTATACTCGTCGCGGCATGGAAGGGTATCGGTTCGAGGTGCGCTGCGGCTCCGCGGAGGGACCGCGCCTGGGCCTCCTGCACACGCCGCGGGGGACGGTGCACACGCCGGCGTTCATGCCGGTGGGGACCCAGGGGACCGTCAAGGGGTTGACCGGCGACGAGGTGCGGGAGACCGGGGCGGAGATCCTCCTGGCCAACACCTTTCACCTCTACCTGCGGCCCGGCCCGGAGGTGGTGGCGCAGGCCGGCGGCCTGCACCGCTTCATGGGCTGGGCCGGCCCGATCCTGACCGACAGCGGCGGATTCCAGGTCTTCAGTCTGGCCGGGCTGCGCCGGACCAGCGACGAGGGCGTCACCTTCCGCTCGCCGCTCGACGGCAGCGAGCACACCTTCACCCCCGAAGGGGTGCTGGACATCCAGCGCCGGCTCGGCAGCGATCTCGTCATGCCCCTGGACGTCTGCCTGGGGTACCCCGCCGACGAAACCCAGGCCCGGGAGGCGTTGCGCCTGACGATGCTGTGGGCCTCCCGGTCCAAGGCGCACGGCGTGCCGGCCAGCCAGATGCTCTTCGGGATCGTCCAGGGTGGATTCACCGAGCGGCTGCGCCGCGAGGCCGCCGACCGGATCGTGGAGCTGGGGTTCGACGGCTACGCCATCGGCGGGCTCAGCGTGGGGGAGCCGCGCCAGCTGGGGCAGGCATTGCTGGCCGAGGTGACGCCGCGTCTGCCGGCCGACCGACCGCGGTACCTGATGGGCGTCGGAGCTCCCCCCGACATCCTGGCCGCCATCGCCCGGGGCGTGGACATGTTCGACTGCGTCCTCCCGACACGGGTGGCCCGGACCGGCGTCATCCTCACCCGCCAGGGCCGGCTCACCGTACGCAGCGCGCGCTTCCGGGACGACCACACCCCGCCGGACCCGACGTGCGCCTGCCGTGTCTGCCGCACCTACTCCCGCGCCTACCTGCGCCACCTCTTCCACGCGGACGAGATGCTGGGGCCGCGGCTGGCCACCTACCACAACCTGGCCTTTCTGGGGAGGCTGCTGGCCGAGGCGCGCCAGGCGATCGCCGCCGGGCGCTTCGAGGCCTGGGCCCGAGGGGTGCTTGAAGAGTACCGCACAAGCTGGTGAGAGGCTGGCGGGGAACGCCCGGTTGTGGTACAAGTGAATCCCGGCCAATGTGGGCCGCAAAGGAGGTGCGTCGTGCCGCTCCTGCAGGCCGGTCAGAGATTTCCGTCGATCATCGTCTTCTACGTGCTGCTGCTCGTGGCGTTCTACCTGTTGCTGATCCGTCCCCAGCAGGTCCAGCAGCGCCGGAGACGGGAGATGCTGGGCAAGTTGAAGAAGGGGGACCGCGTCGTCACCATGGGCGGGTTGCACGCCACGATTCACGACGTGGATGACGACACGCTGACGCTGGAGCTGGCGCCCAACGTGCGCGTCAAAGCCGATCGCGGCGCGGTCTCCTACGTGCGGAGCCGCAAGACGGAGACGGCGGCGTCGCCCGTGGGCGAGGCGGGGCCGCCCAGACCCTAGAGGCGCGCCTCGCGCAGGAGCCACCGAGGATGGCAGAATCGACCGAGATTGTCGCCGCCAAGCAGCGGCTGATCACCCTGGACGAGGTGAAACGCGACCCCGAGGTGGAGGCGTACATCACCAAGGCCAACGAGTACACCGGCGCCATCGGCTACACCGAGCACGGCGCGCGCCACGCCACCCTCACGGCGAACATCGCCTACAACACCCTGAAGCGCCTGGCCCACCCCGAGCGGGACGCGCAGCTGGCGGCCATCGCCGCCTACCTCCACGACATCGGCAACCTGGTGGGCCGGATCAACCACGAGCACACCGGCGCGGTGCTGGCCAACGAGATCCTGCGGCGGCTGGGCATGGACCCGGTGGAGCGCGCCGTGGTGATGGGGGCCATTGGCAACCACGAGGAGAAGGGCGGGGAGCCGGTCAGCCCGGTGGGCGCGGCGGTGATCCTGGCCGACAAATCCGACGTGCACCGCTCGCGCGTGCGCAACCCCGACCCCACGACCTTCGACATCCACGACCGGGTGAACTACGCGGTGGAACACTCCTTCCTCCGCGTGGACGAGAAGAGCAAGACGGTGACCCTGGAGCTGACCATCGACACGACCCTGTCGCAGGTCATGGAGTACTTCGAGATCTTCCTCACCCGCATGGTGATGTGCCGCCGCGCCGCGCAGTTCTTGGGCTGCGAGTTCAAGCTGCAGATCAACGGGGCCAAGCTGCTCTAGCCTTCCCCCCGACGCGGGTCTGGAGCACGAGGTCGCACCGTTGCTCCGGCGTCCGGTCGCCACCCAGGCGCACGCCGGTGAACGTGGGGAACCCGTGGCGGCCCGCGACGCACGCAGCAGAAGGAGACCGCGGGTCGGCGTGGAAACGGCCCGAAACTCAAACTGACGAGGGGGGACGTCGATGAGGAGAGGGTGGATCGCCCCAGGGGTCGCAACCCTGCTGGTGTTCATGACGTACGGGAGCGCGATTGGAGCGGCCAAGACGTAGAAGGTCACCATCACGATGACCGACTTCAGATTCACGCCGGCGCGGATCACACTGCAGGCCAACGTGCCGGCCGAGATCGTGCTGGTGAACAAGGGAACCGTGGAGCACGAGTTCATGGTCTACAAGACCCCGGCGGGCAAGGTCGATGACTGGGACGAGTTCGTCATGTCCAACACCTACTTCCAGAACCTGGGTGAGGTCGAGGGAGAGTTTCCGGGCGTGGGCACGAGGCGGGGATGAAGGGCGCGTTGATCGTCAAGTAGCGAGAGCCGACCGAGGGACAGGTCTGGGTCGCTGGGCAGTGCAGAGGCCGTTTCCGTTCAGAGGATCAGGGCCAGCGCGCGCGCGGCGAGGCCGCCGAGGGCCACAGCCAGGGTCACGGTGCCGGCACTGATCAGGGCCGCCCGCCTCCAGCCCAGGGCACGCCCCAGGACGGCCATGGTGGCCACGCAGGGGATGTAGATCGTGTTGACCAGGGCGTAGGTGAAGATCTGCCGCCCGGTCATGAAGCTGAGCAGGTTGTCGGCGCCGCGGCCAAACTGCGCCGCGGCCAGGGCCACCAGCAGCTGCAGGGCCAGTTCTTTGCGCAGGACGGCGAAGACCAATGTCAGGCCGGCCGCCGCCGGCAGGCCCAGCCATCCTTCCACGACGGGCGCCAGGGGCCGGGCGGCCAGCCGGATCCATCCCGTTTCGTAGAGCGCCCCCAGGACCAGACTCCCCAGCAGGACGATCGGCACCGCCACGCCCGCGAACTCGCGCACCCGATACCACGTCTTGCGCACGACGGTGCGGGCGGTCGGCACGCGGAAGGGAAAGATCTCCATGAGCAAGCCCGTCCGGGGCCCGGGGACGATCCGGTTCAGGCCCCACCCGGCGCCGAGGATGACCCCTGTCGTCACCCCGTACAGCGCCAGCGCCCACGGCCAACCCAGGAAGCGTGCCACCGCGCCGAAGATGACCGCGGTCCGCGCGCTGCAGGGGACGAGCGTGATGAGCGTGCCGGCGATGAGGCGCTCCCGGTCGGTGCGCAGGACGCGGAGCCCGATGATCGCCGGTACGTTGCAGCCCGCGCCGGCGACCAGCGGGATGGCCGCTCGACCGTTGAGGCCCATGCGGCCCAGGGTCCGGTCGAGCAGGACCGCGGCGGCGTTCAGGTAGCCTGTGTCCTCGAGGACCGCGAGAACGAGGTAGAAGGTCGCGACGTAGGGCAGGCCGATGGACAGGACCGCGTTCAGGCCGGCGTCGATGCCCCACAGCAGGGTGCGGGCCGGGACCCCGGTGCCGAGCAGCCGCGCGACCGCGGTCCTGACCGGAGGAGAGACATACGCAGCCCAGACGCCGTCCAGGGCCGCGGCGAGCAACGAGCCGCCCCAGAAGAGGCCGGCGAAGATGGCGGCGAGGACGAGGACCAGGAGGGGCAGCCCGGTCGCCGGACGGGTGGCGAGATGCCAGGCGTGTCTGCCCCGCAGCTCGGCGTCGCCGACGGTGACAAGGCGGGCGATGCGCTCGGCCACCTCATGGCGCTGGCGGGCGATGTACAGCGGAACCTCCTCGCCAACCTCGGCCCGGAGACGCGCCCGAATGTCGGCCGCGGGGGTGTCTGGCGCGAGAGGCGGGCGCTCGAGGGCGAGGAAGGCGGCGGCGGTGCCGGTTTCGCCGCTCCGCGCGCTCACCTCGGCGACGGCGGCCTCCAGGCGGGCACTGTAGCGGTGCCGCCTTGTGGGGGATCGGCCGGCGGCCCGCGCGGCATGGCGGGCCGCTTCCATGACTCCGCGGCCCTGCGTCGCGACCGTAGCGATCACGGGGACGCCGAGCAGCTCCGACAGGTGGGCGATGTCGATGCGCAGGCCGCCCCGCGTCGCGGCGTCCCACAGGTTGAGGGCCACGACGACGGGAAACCCCAGGTCGATCAACTGGAGGACGAGGTAGAGATTCCGGGCCAGGTTGGTGGCGTCCACGACGACGAGCACACCCTCCGGGCGGCTCCGCAGCAACGCCTCCCAGGCGGCGCGCTGGTCCTCGCCCGAACCGGTCAGCCCGTAGGTGCCGGGCAGATCGACGATGCGGAAAACGCGGCCGGCGATTTCGGCGGTGCCGATCGCCACCTCCACCGTGGTCCCGGGATAGTTTGTCGTCAGGGCGGCCAGACCCGTCAGCCGGTTGAAGACCGTGGATTTTCCCACGTTGGGGTTTCCGGCCAGGAGCAGGGTGGGCAGACGAGAGTCTGTTGCGGCGGAAACTCTGGGGTGGCAGGAGACCCCCGTCGTCACGCCAGGACACGGACGCGCTCGGCGACGGTGCGCCCCAGGGCGTACAGACCGCCGCCGGCGGACACCAGAAGGGGACCGCCCATCGGCAAGGTCTGGACCACCTCCACCGCCTGGCCGGGGAGCATCCGGAGGGCGGCCAGCTCATCCCGGAGGTCCTCGTCTTCGGGAAGCGCCTCGATCACACCGCGCGCGCCGGCGGGCAGCTGGCTGAGAAGGGTCGACTGGACGGCCATCGGCGATCCTGCGTCTCCTCGTTAGGTCTCCCTACACCAATTTACTGCGCCGGGCCGAGGCGGCTGACAATCCGGCCGCTGCCCGATATGAATCCCACCCCAGCCTTATGGATGTGCGTGCTGACCGCCTGCTATGCTGCCCACGTAGCTAAAGGAGGTCTTTCTCCGGAAGTCGAATAATTTGGCAACTTTACCCAGGATTCTTCAGCGCCTCCGATGCTTACGATGATCGGCCTCAGCCATAAGACCGCGCCGCTAGAGGTGCGCGAGCGGCTGGCCTTTGGCGAGGAGGAGGTGCCGGAGGCCCTTCGGGCAGTTCGGGCCCTGCCGGGGGTGCGGGAAGCCTACCTCCTCTCGACGTGTAACCGGACGGAGGTCTACCTCTGCACCTGGGAGCAGCCCGACCTCGGCCGGGTCGCTGAGGCCCTGGCCCGGCTGCGGCGGGTGGACAAATCAAGTTTCCTGCCCCACCTGGGTTTTGCCGCGAATGAGGAGGCCGCCCGTCACCTCCTGCGTGTGGCGGCCGGGCTCGAGTCGATGGTCGTCGGCGAGAACCAGATCCTCGGCCAGGTTCGGCGCGCCTTCGCGGCGGCCAGAGCGACGGGGGCGACGGGACCGGTGTTGCACCGGCTCCTGCAGGTGGCCATCGCCTGCGGACGACGGGTCCGGGCCGAGACGGGTCTGGGGCGGCGGTCCGCCTCGATTCCCCATGCCGCGTTCGACCGGTGTCGCCGGAGCTGGGGGGTCGCGCACGATCGGACGGTCGGGATTGTCGGGGCGGGGGAGATGGCCCAGCTCGCCGCAAAGGCCTTCAGCGCGGGCGGGGCGCGGATCAGGTTCATCGCCAACCGCACGCTGGAGGCGGCGGAAGCCCTGGCCAGCCGCTACGGGGCGGAGGCCATCCCCCTCGACGTTCTGGCGCCGGCGCTGGACGGACTGGACGCGCTCGTCGTCTCCGTCGGCGCGGACCACGCGGTGATCGGAGCGTCGTCGGTTGCCGGTCGCGACGGCTCGGCCCCGCTGCTCGTGGTGGACATCGGCGTCCCGCGGGGGGTCGATCCGGAGGTGGGCCGCCTGCCGGGAGTGACCTTGATCGACCTGGACATGCTCGGGCCGGAGGCGGTCGGTCCCACGCCTCCCGAGGACGTGGCCGCGGCGGAGGTCATCGTCGAAGAGGCGCTGGAAGCCTTTCTCCGCTGGCAGGGGGCCCGTGCCGCGGAACCGGTGATCGCCGCCCTGCACCACCGCGCCGAGCGGATCGTCGAAGAAGAACTGGAGCGGGCGCGCGCCAGGCTGCACCGCCTCGACGAGCGCGAGCGGCGCGCGGTGCGCGGAGTGGTGGAAGGGGCGCTGCGCAAGCTCCTCCACGCGCCCTTCGTCCGGCTCCGCGCGCGAGGCGACGACGCGCGGGTGCTGGCCCTGGCCAGGGAACTGTTCGACCTGGACGGAGACCTGGACGGTGGGCCCGGTGGGTGACGCGGTCGCTGCCACGTCGGAAGACCTCTTCGCGGAGAGCCTGCGGTACTTCCCGGGCGGGGTGAACAGTCCGGTGCGGGCCTTCCGCGCCGTCGGCGGGACGCCGGTGGTCGTGGCGGAAGGTCGGGGCGCGCGCGTGACCGACGTCGACGGCCGGAGCTACCTCGACTACATCGGCTCGTGGGGCGCGCTGGTGCTGGGTCACGCCGCGCCCGAGGTCGTCGACGCCGTCCGGCGGGCCGCCGCGCGCGGCACCACCTACGGCATGCCCACGCCCTATGAGGCGGAACTGGCCCGAATGATCCAGGCCGCCGTTCCCTCAATGCAGCGGATGCGCTTCGTCAGTTCCGGCACCGAGGCCGCGATGAGCAGTCTGCGCGCGGCCCGGGGATTCACGGGTCGGGCCAAGGTGGTCAAGTTCGGGGGGTGCTATCACGGCCACGCCGACGCGCTTCTCGCGCAGGCCGGATCCGGGCTGGCCACCTTCGGGCTTCCCGGCAGCGCCGGGGTGACCCCGGGCGCAGTCGCCGACACCGTCGTGCTCCCTTACAACGACCTGGCCGCCGCGCGGGCGGTGTTTGCGGCGCGAGGAGCCGAGATCGCGGCGGTGATCGTAGAACCGGTGGCGGCGAACATGGGGGTGGTCCCGCCCGAGCCCGGCTTCCTCGCCGCGCTGCGCGAGCTGACGGCGGCCTGCGGGGCCCTGCTGATTTTCGATGAGGTGATCACCGGATTCCGGGTGGCCCGAGGCGGCGCGCAGGAGCGCTTCGGGATCACGCCCGACCTGACGTGTCTGGGGAAGATCGTCGGCGGCGGCCTGCCGCTCGCCGTCTACGGCGGCCGCGCCGACGTGATGGACCTCATCGCCCCGCTCGGCCCCGTCTATCAGGCCGGCACCCTGTCGGGGAATCCCCTGGCGGTGGCGGCGGGCGCGGCCACGCTGCGGCGGCTGGCCGAGCCGGGAATCTACGAGCGCCTGGAAACCCTGGCCGCAGGCCTGGAGGCGGGGTTGCGCGAGGCGGCGGACCGCGCGGGCGTATCCTGTTCCATCGCGCGGGTGGCCTCGATGCTCACGGTGTTCTTCACGCCTCGGGCGCCGCGCGACTACGCCGAGGCCGTGGCCGCCGACACCGCCGCTTTCGCCCGGTTCTTCCACGCCATGCGGGAACGCGGGGTGCTGCTGCCGCCGTCCCAGTTCGAGGCCTGGTTTATTTCCTTGGCGCATACCGACGACGATGTCGCCCACACCGTCGCGGCGGCGGGGGCAGCCTTCCGGGCGGTGCGGCCGTGACGGCGGGATCCTTCGTCCTCGGGACGCGCGGCAGCACGCTGGCCGTGCGCCAGACGGAGGCGGTGGCGGCCGCGCTGCGCCGGGCCCATCCTGCGCTCACCGTCTCCATTCTGACCATCCGGACTACCGGGGACCAGCAGCCCGAGGCGCCCTTTGAGGCCCTGCCCGGGATCGGCTTCTTCGTCAAGGAACTGGAGGTCGCGCTCCTCGAGCGGCGCGTGGATGCGGCGGTGCACAGCATGAAGGACCTGCCCACGGCGGCCACCCCGGGCCTGACGGTGTGCGCCGTCACCGCGCGCGAGGATCCCCGCGACGTCCTGGTCGGACGTCCGGGCGCCACGCTGGCGACCCTTCCCCGGGGAGCCCGGATCGGCACCGGCAGCCCGCGGCGCGCGGCGTTCGTGCGCGCCGTCCGCCCGGACCTGCAGATCGTCCCCATCCGGGGGAACGTCGAGACGCGGCTGCGGAAGGTGGATGCCGGCGAGCTCGACGCCGTGATCGTGGCCGGGGCGGGCTTGCGGCGTCTGGGGCTGGAGGACCGGATCGCCGAGTGGCTGCCCTTCGAGGTGATCCTGCCGGCTCCCGGGCAGGGCGCGCTGGGGGTGCAGGTCAGGATCGGAGACGAGACGGCGGCGCAGATCGTCTCCGCGGTGGACGATCGGCCGACGCGGTGGGCGGTGACGGCCGAGCGGGCTCTCCTTGACCGGCTCCAGGGCGGATGTCGGTTGCCGGCGGGCGCGCACGCGATCATCCGCGACGGCGCGGTGCGGCTCCAGGCCGCTGTGGTCGTGCCGGACGGCCGCCGGGCGCTGCGGGGGGAACGCAACGGACCGGTCTCCCGGGCGGAGGCGGTGGGTCGGGCCCTGGCGGAGGACCTGCTGGCCCGCGGGGCGGGAGAACTGCTGCGCGCCGTGG